>JADHVP010000016.1 GCA_016783945.1 Ignavibacteria bacterium | reverse complement strand
ACTTATAAAGTTTATCGCGGTATGGGTTCAATAGAAGCAATGAAAGAGGGAAGTAAAGACAGATATTTCCAGGATGTAGAAGATGATATCACGAAACTCGTTCCCGAAGGAATTGAAGGAATAGTTCCATATAAAGGTCTGTTGAGTGATACGGTTTATCAAATAATTGGTGGTCTTAGAGCATCGATGGGATATTGCGGTGCTAAGGATATACAGGAGATGCAGAAAAAAACTAAATTTGTAAAAGTAACGAATTCGGGTTTACGAGAGTCACACCCGCACGATGTTAAAATTACAAAGGAAGCACCCAACTATAGTTTGAAAAACAGGTAAAAGCAAATTCATAATTATTTCTTTTTAATTAACACAATATCATGAAAGTATTCAAAATATTTATACCAACTTTCTTGTTTTTGATATACTCATGCTCATCGGTCTCAGTAACTTCCGATTACGATATGGATTTTAACTTCAAGGACTTGAAAACCTATAGTTTTGAAACAAAAGAAAAACCTCAGGACCAAAAATATGAACTAATCAATAAGAAAGTAGAGAAGTATATAAGTCTGGACCTCGTAGGGAAAGGATATTCTTTGAATGACATTGACCCGGATTTTAAAGTTGCTTTCTATACTGAGGCGAAAGATAAAGTAGATATAACAAGAAGAGTTCACAGAGTTGGAAGATGGAGAGGATTCTGGCGGGAGGATGTTTATGTTAATAAATACAAAGAAGGTATGATAGTTATAGATATAATCGATACGAAAAATGATGAACTCGTCTGGAGAGGCTGGGGGACGGGTATCAGAGGAGACCGTAACGATATAAATACAATTATTAAAGAAGTTATTATCGAGATTCTTGAAGAATTTCCTCCGAAGGGGTAGTGATTTTTTATTTGTTGTCCTGATAAGGACATAATATTTTTAGTAAATGAATCTATATACATAAATAAGTTCCGTGAGGGACGAAACATGT
Source organism: Ignavibacteria bacterium (assembly GCA_016783945.1). Classification (GTDB taxonomy): domain Bacteria; phylum Bacteroidota; class Ignavibacteria; order Tepidaquicellales; family Tepidaquicellaceae; genus BS750m-G4. Next base: position 41,253 of record JADHVP010000016.1, on the reverse strand, counting down.
TAAAATATTTAGTCCCTAACGGGACACAAGAATTTAATCTACCCGAACATTGATTGTACTCTTTAGTGAGTAATTACATTTTGGAGCATCATTCGGTTATTGAAAATGATAGACTTTCATAGTAAGAAAATTAGCTGCTATGCTAATTGCGTTTCTCTCAAAGGGTTGTCAATGTTACAAGTGCAATTTGGGTACAAGAGAAACGGGTTAATGCTAATAACATTATTAATCACCTAATGCAAAACAATTTCTTTAAAGAAAGAGCCCCGGATATAACTGCACTATTGTTTGTCACGGGAGCAGTGTTCATACTTTTTTTTGGTTTACTCAAAGGCGAAGTAATCGCTACTAACGATATATCAACGAACGACCTGCTGTACTTATACTTTCCAGTTAGGTTTCTATACAGCGAGGCGCTTAAGGCAGGTGAACTATTACAATGGACGCCATATATTTTTTCCGGCTATCCGGTTTTTGCGGAAGGTCAAAGTGGTTTTTTATATCCTTTCAACTTTATAACGTGTTACCTCTTGAATCCTATTCAAGCAATGAACTGGTTTATAATATTTCACGCAATGCTTGCCGGGATGGGAGTTTATTTTTTTGTTAAATTAATTTCAGGTTCGGGATGGAATTCAATTCCCGCAGCAGTTGCTGCTTCCGTTTGTGGTTCCATAACAAACGGTCATACACGGCATTTGAATATCTTAGCTGTGATTGCTTTAACACCATGGCTTTTCCTTTTTGCAGAAATGTATGCTAGAAAGTTCAGGGTATCATCAGCAATGCTCTTTGGTTCGGTACTTGGACTTATGCTTTTAACAAACCATCCCCAGTTTTCGTTTATTTGCGGATTCCTTGCTGTTTTATATTTAGTTCTAAGATTTTATTTTTCATCAAAAGATAAGGTAGAGAACATAGATAACCTAAAGCTGTCTGCATACACAAAGAAATTTATTATATTTTTAATTTTAGCTGTCGTAATAAGCATTGCTATAGGTTATGCACAATTAAGTAACACAATGCAGCTTGCTTCATATTCGATTCGGAGTGCTGATCAACTAACGTCCGAGTATACAGGGATGGGAAGCTTGCCCTGGAAAGGATTTTTGACATTCATATATCCATACTACTCGGGAAATGCGGGTAATGGAACATATGATAGTAATGAAATTTATCTCTTCTGGGAATATTTCCATTATGTAAGCATTATTGTTTTTGTATTAGCCTTGTTAGCAATTTTTAAGGGATTCAAAAAAAATAATTATGTAAAAATTTTCGTAATTATTTCTGTAATATCCTTTCTCCTTGCTCTTGGCGAAAACCTTAAGCTGTATAAAATATTTTCAATACTTCCGTTTGTAAGTTCGTTCCGTTTTCCTGCGAGGTGGTTTATTGGAACGGAACTATCACTGATATTTCTGAGCGCTTTCGGATTAAAATTTGTTATTGACAAGCTCACGTTAAAGCAGAAACCTTCTCAAATAAAAAAAGGAAAGAAAAAAGTAAAAGGAAAGACTCAACCTTTACCCTCAGGGAGCTCAAGTGGTTTATCAAAACTCATAAAAAGCAAACCTTACCTTCCAGGAGTGATTTTATCGGTAATTGTCATAATTGATATATATTCAGTTACGGGTAGAGGAGTTGCAACTGCGGACCCTGAAATATTTTTCCCAAAAGATAACAAAAATATTAACGCAATTAAAACTGATGATTTCGGGAGAGTGTTTACTCTGGGTGATGTTGAATATAATACTAATTTATATAATGTAAGTAAAGGATGGGAAGGGGATAAATCACTTTATCGTCTTGCTGCGAATATTATTCCACCGAACATAGGAGCAATTTATCATATTAACTCAGTAGGAGGATATATTAACCTGTGCCCGTATTATATATACGGAGTGTGGGGTGATCAGGATCATCCGGGGATTATCAGAAAAACAGCTTCTCTGAAAGATAAGAAATTCCTCGAAATTAAACCGCAGTTTATAAAACTCTCACAAATGTGGAGCGTAAAAGATTTTATAAGCAGTTATGTTCTACCAGAACCTTTTGTCTTAAAGTCAGATACTCTTGGAATTAAGCATTACGAATTGACAGATGTTTTTCCGAGAGCCTGGATAGTGAAAGATGTTGTAAGCACTCCTGCTGAAAATAAAGAAAGTGCAGGATTATTATTAGATGAGAATTTCAATCCTCGTGATAAGGCAATTGTAAATGGAAACGCTCCTCAAATGCCTCCAAATTCCGAAAACTCTACAGCAAAAATTATAGAAGAGGGTAATCATATTTTGAAAATAAAAGCTGATGCTCCCGGGTTGGTTGTAATTAGCGATTCGTGGTATCCGAAATGGAAAGCGAGAGTCAATGGTCAGGAAAGCGAAGTATACCGAGTGAATAATTCAATGCGGGGTGTTGTATCACCTTCTGCAGGAGCAGAGATTGAACTGTATTATGACGAAGGGAATTTAAAAATGTTTTTGTTAATAAGTCTGTTAACTTTGATAGCTGTATGCTGTTATGGTGTAATCGATTATATAAGAGTGAATAGAATTCAAAGTAAAGTATCTTAAGCAAAATGGAATTTTATTATTCAGAAAATAATTCTAATTTGTTCAAAAAATTAAATCAATATGACTAACCAGGATTATAATCTTAACCAGTATCAAACTCGAACGTTACCAAAGACTGAAGCGGCAGCGGTTTCCAAAACATTTCTTTTAAATGTTTATAACTGGATGACAACGGGTCTTGCAATTACAGGATTAATTGCTTACGCCGTATCAACCGTTATCACTGAAGAATTCATAGCCCGGAATATTTTCCTGTTTTATGGATTACTCATTTTTCAGTTATTAATAGTAATAGGTCTTAGTTTTGCTATAAATAAAATTCCTGCAATAGTTGCTATTGGAGCCTTTTTCTTTTATTCGGCAATAACAGGTTTAACGTTTTCTTTATTATTTTTTGTTTATACATCAGCTTCAATCGCTTCTACTTTCTTTATCTGTGCAGCAATGTTTGGTTCGGTGAGTGTTTTCGGATACATTACAAAGATGGATTTATCGAAGATAGGCGCTTTTGCATTTATGGGTTTAATCGGAATAATCATAGCGAGTGTTGTTAATATGTTTCTCCGAAACGAGATGCTATACTGGATAATCAGTTATGCGGGCGTAATTATATTTGTGGGTTTGACGGCATGGGATACACAAAAGATTAAAAGAATGGCTCAAAGTATAGACGGCAAGAGTGAGGCTGTGAAGAAAGCTGCAATAATGGGAGCTTTAAACCTCTACCTCGATTTCATTAATATGTTTTTATTCTTGCTAAGGATTATGGGAAGCAGGAGGTAGTTGATTATGATGAGAATGAGAGGAAACAGCGTTTATTCAATCCATTTTATCAGAGGTTGGTGGTATGTGCATTACGGGTTTCATCACACCGGCTTATCGGACCGTCATATGTTTGTTTCTTGTACATTGTTCTAAAGCTAGTATATCAGCCTGCATTTCGTATACTGCTTGTTGGTCGCAGTAGATTATTCAATATTGATTGCAGGCAAAAATTCACCTTCGCTTGCTTTGTCCGCACAATAATTATTATATTCTCTCATGAAATCCTCTTTATTTACCTCTTTACGCAGCTCATCAGAGGTCGTATTATGGTCCTCATATTTTATCCTTAAAAACTTTAAACATGAATTTTGTAATGCTAACCAAAAAGCATTGTTAAAATAAGAACTAATGTCAAAATTATTTATCCGTTGCATTTTCTTGTAAATCTTATCAAGTAGTTCTTTTCTTGATGACTTATTATGATATCCTTTATCAGCAAGCAGAATTGAGAATAAATAAAGTGAAAAATTCAAAGTGTTTTTTTTCTTGAATCTTTTATAAGCTTTTTCGCTCCAAAATTTCTCGGTCGTATTATTGTCTTGTTTTTGGTACCTTTCCTCAATTTTTAATCTTATCAACCGTATTATCGGAATGTATTCGGGTTTAATGTCTTCAAAAATTGATTTATAATGGCTCTTATATAAACCTTCTAATCTATCAGATGGATTTTGGTTAATAAATAAACTCAATAATAAAGTAGCTTCATCTCTAGTAATGACTTTACTTTCATCCGGATATTGAATTGTACGTTTAGAAATATAGGTATACCTAATTGCTTCAGGAAGATATAATGCTTTTTGTTCTAAATCCCTTTGTTCTGGTTCATTAGCAAATAAGTCACTTTCTTTAATTGCATTCTGTTTATTAGAAGCTTTCGCAACTTTTAATATTTCATCGATATTATCTCCAATCTCAATTCCTAATACTTTTACAGTCAATGCGAGATTTGCCTTTGTATTTTCATTTAAATCACCCCATACTGACATCATGGCACGAATAGTTTGTTGACCATTAATAATAGATGCTTATTTTAGAGTGAAATTTAATCGATCATCTTTGGTAATACTTTGGCAAATAATTGTTAAACCATTGTTTCTTTGAAATAATTTATCTGGTTCATTTTTAACTGTATTTTTTATATCGTCAGCAATAGAGTTTTTTCGATTACGCATTAAACCACGTACATTATAATGAAATATTTTTTGAGTTTCTATTAGATTTCTTATTATTTCATTATTTAAAAATTCTTTTACTGATAGAATTGCCAAAAAATTACTATCGTTGTAGTTAAGAGAAGGCTTTTTTAGTGTTATATTAATATCTGGAAGTCTTTCATCTAATAATAATTCACTGTTAAACTTTTCAAAGTCGTAAATTTCAAAATTTGCTCTTTCAAGTGCCTCTTTTGCATTTTTTGTAAAAACTCCAAGATTTATATAAATCCCATATTTTTCAATTTCCATATTCTCTTTCTGTGACTGAATTTTATATTCATTAATCTTCGAATCAAGTTTTTGATTAATATTACCCTGTATTTCAGGAAAGGTTTTATAGTTATTTATCGTTTTGGATACTTCATTTTCATTAATACTTGATTCTCCATCTTCAGAAAATTTACATTGAATAAAATATGTCTTTAATAAAGAATCAGAACTGTCATCAAAAAACACAAAATCAAATCCTCTGTCATTTGCAGAATCTACATTACTATTCCAATAATCTATATCGTCATATTCGGTTTCAGCATATCTTTTTAAAAAATAGAAACCAAGTGCTTTTGAAATATTAGCAGCATTTTGATTATTAAACTTTGAATCAGATATCCTTTTAAGCAAATCGATGAAGTTTTTTCTTTCCATATTAAATTCAATTTTTGATTAAAGGATTTATTTTAGATGCGCCCAATTTCCTAATACACGCATTGCACCTGCCTGTCACCGGGCAGGATTACCGCGCGTACATAAATTTATTCTTTTCAACTCTAAGTTAAAAGTTATTTAAAACAAGTATATAAGAAAGGCAACCTCAGAAAAGTGTATATCGTCTAACAGCGGTCTGGTTATGCCCTTTAAGAGATTAAATAGCACTTCTGTTAAAATTTATTATTAATTTTAATAACTCGCATTTATATTCAATTTTGAACTGTAATCCTTTTGTGTATAACCGTTGTTAGCAGCATCTTTTCTTATGATTTTGCAAATTCAATCAAAGGTTGAATATTACCTTTATCTCCTTCCTTTATTGCTTTCAAGTAATTGTTTCTTGCTTCACCTTTTTTATTTAGGTTATTACTGCTCCAGGTAAAATAGGGCTTTCCAAAAATTTTGTTAATAATCACATCAGCTATTAGTCTTGAATGCCGACCATTACCATTTGAAAAACAATGAATATTCACAATCTTATGCTTAAACCTTATTGCAATTTCATCTTCAGGGTATGTCTCGTTTTCAATCCAATATTTACAATCATCAATTAATTGCCTTAGTGAAACCCCTATCGAATATTTGTCAACTCCAATATTCTTGTTTGTTTTTCTGAATTCACCTGCCCAAGACCAGGTATCGCAAAACATCTTGTAATGAAGATCTTTTACAAACTTTTCCGAAAGAAGATATTCGGTCTTAAATTTTCTTGAAATCGTCCATTCAATAGCTTTTTCAATATTTAATTGTTCAAATTCATCTAATTCGCCCTTTGTTGTTATTGTCTTTATTAACAAGCCTTCTTTTTCATCTTCATCAAGTGGAGTTTGAGCGTCTATATATTCTAAATCTAATCCCATAAGTATTTTGGCATTTCTCGTTTAATTTCGCTTGCTAATTCATCTATAGCTTGATTTATTCTTTCTTCACTATTTCCCTGATTCTCAAGTTTCATATTTTGACTAGTTCTTAGAACAATTTTTCTAGCCAATATATGGGCATTTTTATCGACTAGATTTTCTACTGAACCATGAATTGGAACAAAACCATATACAAAATACATATCTAATTCTTTTCCAACCTTTTTTAGTGATTTTATCGATATTGATTCTGAAGATTCCCTTTCCTCAATTTTTTTAATACCTTGTTTGGTCATATTAAGTCTATTTCCTAATTGTTGCAGAGTCATATTGAGAGCCGTACGAATATTGTTTATCCAACCTGTTGCTGGAACATGGACTTTTTCGATTCCTTTAAATGGTTCCAGTTTTCGATCTAGTTGTTCTAGTATTAATTTCTTTTGATTACGCATAGCTTAACTTCTTTGTATATTTCTAATGTGTTTACTTCATAAAAGTAAACATAATAGTTCACATATGCAAGTGCTAAGTAAATATAAACGTTTATATTAAATATATGAAGTAAACGTATAGGCTTATAATAAACCTATAAAAGTAAACTCAAAGGTTGATAAATATGTGTGTAACTTGATGGTAGCTAACATAATAGTATACGCATTGCGTCTTCGTTGCAGAAGATAGGCTTTTTACAAATATAAGTTAAATTTAAGTTTTTATATAGCAAATACAATATAGAAAATGAAGAAAATAGTAATAACCAACGTCATACGAGTTTCTTCATTCATATAGCCGTATGCGCTATCAGGCTGACCGAGAACTCGAAAATTCAGAAAACAAATAGTTTTTTGAAAAATAGAATCATAACATTTATTTATAAAAATAGCATTCTCGATAACCCTCATAACACAAACAACGGGGGAAATGAAACAATTTCTCTTCATATTCTGAAAGAGCAATGTCTCCGCTTTTAATTTATGTATCTTCTGATTTTGTTTTAGGAAGAAATCTATACTCAAACTTATAACCTAATACCTCTGCTATATTTTCTAAAATCTTTATCGTTGCACTTCCTGTTTTTTCTCTATCTTGAATTTCCTTTACACTTTGGGCAGTTATATTTAGTTTTTCACCAAGTGCTTGCAACGATAACCTATGTTGTTTTCTTAATCTTAACACTTGTTCGTTTCCAGCAAAATCCTCAATGATAAAACCAAATTCATATTTTCTATCGTATTCTAGATTCTCTTTAATAAAAGCCTTGATTGATTCTTCATAATTAAACCATTCACCACTTGTCCTGTGTCCATGAAATCTTTTATGTAATTCACTTTCCTTATCGTAGTTACCATCTATTATCAACAATACTTCTAAATCAAATGGACTTGAAGTTTGAATAGAAGGGATTCTTTTAGATGGATCATCAGCATATCCAATTTTTATTTTATCATTTGCTTTTATAAAATAGATCATTAATTATCTCCTTTGTATTAAGCAATTATTAGGCACATAACCACTAATTATACTACATTGAATTAATTGTATATGAAAGTAATTATGTTTGCAATAGTTTGTATTAGATACTATACTTTTTGTAATTCTCTTTACTAAAATAATCGAATTTACTTAAAAAATACACTCCTGATTTGTAACAAAAAAGGTAATCTTAAAAGAAAGAATGTTGTGACAATTACCTGCACAGCAGGCTGAATCCTGCGACTACCACAAATAAATCACTCAACCCACCGTCTCACAACAAACCTATTACCCTCAGATGAATCCCAATCATCACAGATTTATATGGAATCATGTGTTATGATGTGTAGGTTTATAAGATTGTAAGTCCTAATCTTTTCCCTAATCCTTCTTCAAATATCTTGAATAAGGTTGAGATTTGAATATCTATTTTACCGTTTTCAAGTCTGGAAATATAGCTTTTCTTTGTACCAGTCTTTTTAGCTAAGTCATCTTGTGTCAAATGAGCTTCTTTTCTGGCTTCTTTAATCATTTCACCTATAATAAATGCTTTTGATTTACCTTCAAATTCATCTCTTTCCAGAGTTCCAAGTTTTCCATATTTAATGTCTAATAATTCATCGAAGGTTTTTGCATTTCTAATTATTTTCATAATTTCCTCTTTTATTTATTATTATAATATTCTTGTTTTAGTTTCAAACCTTTTTCTATTTCTTTTTTGGGAGTCTTTTTTTGAAATCCATTAAATAATATTACTATGCTCCTCTCATCAAAACAGCAAAAAATTCTATAAATATCACTCATATATTGTATTCTAATTTCATATAATCCGTCAGTTCCGGCAACGTGTTTTAAAAATTTTTCAGGAATCCTGTCTACAGTTCTAATTAATTTAAATACATATTCTATCTTCTCTTGTACTTTAGCATCCAGTCTTATATAAAATTCAATAAAGTAATCTTTGTAAAATTTTATTTCACTTGCCATTTTATAAAGTTAACATACTTGTTAACAAATATCAATTTAGTATTTTTAATCCATATCACTCAACCCACCTCCTCACAACAAACCTCTCGCGTTCGGAAGAATCCCAATCATCAACAGATTTATATATGGTATCATTTGTTTTGATTTTCGTAGGTTTGACGGCATGGGACACGCAAAAGATAAAACGAATGGCACAAAGTATAGATGGTAAGAGCGAGGCAGGAAAGAAAGCTGCTATCATGGGGGCTTTGAATCTGTACCTCGATTTTATTAATATGTTTTTATTCTTGCTAAGGATTATGGGAAGCAGGAGGTAGAATCTAAAAGATCTACTCTTGATTTAACGGTCGGAGGTATACGAAGTTGAAGGTTTTAGAGTACTTACCATCAAATGGAGCACTGGTCGGCAATTTCGTGTACCGCTTGTTAGGCTGCGTATGTTTTTATTTATCATAGTGGTATCTGCAACTATAAATAAGAATCTCTTCATTCTTTACTTGATAAACCAGTCTATGTTCTCTATCAATCCTTCGTGACCATAATCCGGACAAATCATATTTTAATGGTTCCGGTTTCCCTTTTCCTTCAAAAGGTGTCCTTTGAATATCCCTAATTAACTCATTGATCTTTTTTAATATATTCTTATCCTCTTTTAGCCAGGAGGTATAATCCTCCCATGAATTCTTTGAAAAAGTAACTTTCATTAATCCTCAATTAAATCCTTATGTACTACTTTTCCGTCTTTCACCTGCTGAATAGATTCATAAAGTCTATCAGCATTTGATTTTGAACTTAAAAGATGAACAGTTTCCATAATAGAATTATATTCATCCAATGAAATTAATACTGTTCCTTTACCAGTTCCTCTCTTGATGATTAAGGTTTCATTGTTCTCTTCAACTCTATCAAGATACTTTTTTAAAGCTGTTCTAAATTCGGTGTAGTTTGCAGCTATCATGACATTACTATTTAAGTGTTTTATTAGGTACAAATATACGTACTTATTTTATTACATGCAAGTTAAGTTTTTCAAATGAGGAGGTCTTGCATATGCCCGAATGGTCGGCATTATGGGCAGTAAGGGATTGCGGGAGATTTTCTATCAAGGTACAAGAAAAATTGAAGCGGGCTGCAACCTTACGCAAACCACTGAAACCCTTATTGGCTATACCGAGTGTTTGCAGCTGGCATTTTTATTCTGATTGAGTATTAAATTCAATATCTCTTCCATTTGCCCTTTCCTTTTTTACTAATTCTTGTAAATCTTCCGGTATTGACGATAATGGGACGATAAAACCATCAACCATCACCATTTTATTAAATGGATTAGTTTCCGTCATGTGTTGAGTTGAAAATTCAGGGCTTAAGTGTGACATATTAAACATATCTTTAATTTGTCGAGCTTTGTTTGAAACTGTTGAATTTTTAGTCCCAAAATACTCACTAATTTGTTCGGCTGTCAAATATGGTTCAAATGATTTATCAAATAGAAAGTTTATCGAACCAATTGCATATACTACGGCTGCAGCCCAAACTTCAATTTTTCCACTTTTGAATGGAACATCTCTTTTTCTCCCTAATTTCAAAATTAATTTTTCACAGATTTTATAATAGTCATCATCCAGTTTTTGAGCGCAAAATGCACCTGTCAGCTCTAATAATTGTTTTTCTTTATTTTTAATTTCTTCTTTAGTCATAAGTTCTTTGTTCTGTTGGAATTTTTTTTACTTCTCCAATATTATCGAGAATTTTTGTGAGTGCATTTTGAAATTCTTTCTTTTTCGACAGTGTTAGTCATTTACTGTAATGGCTTTTCTGGAGACGTCAACAGGACGACGTTCAAAAATTTCCTGCAGGTTTGGGTACGGAGGTCGGTAAGTCTTTTTGGGAGTATTCAATACTATCCATCCTAATGATTTTAAAACCTTATCAAGTGTTCCTTTCTCGATAATATCTTCCATAAATATATCAAAGGCTTCATTAAAAGATTCAAGAGCATCTTCTTTAGAAATACCAAACGAGGATAAATCTAATGCGGGGCAATACGAAATATAATATTTACCCTCCTCATAAACTACAACATCTAAATCATAATGCAATTTGTTCTTATATTTACGATCAGTATTTGGTCTCTTTCCCATTTTATTACCTTCTAATATTTAAAACATTTATATAGTTCTTCACTTTACTATACAAAGATAATCCAGCTTTAATATTTTATCAATACACTAAACAAAATATTTTAAGACAAATTAAAGAGTTCTGTTTTGACTTTGGTATACTGATCTAAAATGATGTATGCTCAAATGAATTTCGGACGATGATAAAAAGAAAGCTGCAATAATGGGAGCTTTAAATCTTTATCTCGATTTTATTAATATGTTTTTATTCTTGCTAAGGATTATGGGGAGCAGGAGGTAGAAAGAAACTGATTTTATTCTTATTGAAAGTACATGGATTATAACGTTTTTGCGATATGAAACGCTTGGGAGAACGGGCTGCGTTTGTATCCACCGATGCTAAAAGTTGATCCGTGGCAGAATGCTTGAATAAGCACTTCACCCCAAATGTTTTATGACCGCATGTTATGGGCTGTTGTTTTCATAGAATCTATTAATAATTTGATATTATTTTCAAATTTTTTATCGTCTGTAAAATCTCCTAATAAAGATTCTCTTAGGGTATCAATTGCTTTTCCCAAGCTATTTAATAAATCAATTAATCGTTCTCTTTTTGTATTATAAGGTGTAATATGCAAATTTCTTGTTATTGCTTGATTTATAAAATTATTGACTCCATCAATTTCTTTTAGTACGTCGTCTGCTAATTCTATATAAGTTTTGTCATCAAATACACTCTTGTCAATAAATATTGGAAAATACTTTTTTTCATCCCAAGCTGTTTGGTATAATTGTGTTTCCAAATATTCTATCATTACGTATGGTGACCTTAAACTATTTATTGAAATAACTTGTACCGTATAATCCGTTTCCTTTACTGTATTGTTAATGAAGTCTTTTATATTATCACCGTATTTAAGCTTCTCGATATCTATATGAATATTTATATCTGCTTTTTCAAGTTTTGACTTCAGTTTCGCTACAAAATCTGAATCTTTGTGACTATAGGAGATAAAAGTATTAAGTTTAGGCACTTCCCTAGTTTTAATATGTTTATCTTTAGTTTTATCTGTAATGATTTCACCTTCAATATTCTTCCGAATATTTTCAAGCGTAGATAAAATAATTTTATCACCAAGGCTTTTATTTAAGTTTATATTGTTAATTACTATTAGCTTTTTAAAATTGAGAACTTCTATTAAATCATTGATTTTTTCTTTTGTAGCAAATGTCCCGGAATTGCTAAAAATAAACCCATATGTTTCTTGATTTATTTCAACTATTAAATCTATTTCTGTACCTGTTTTATCCTTATAATAACTTGGATTTCGAACAGAGAATTCTTTTAGAATAGTTTCAATAACATAAGATTCCCATATTTGAAAATAGTAGGAGCTAGACTTTAATTGTTCTATTGTTGTTATATTTAATAGACAATTGTGAATTCCTGAATCTTTGATTATTACCTTGGGGCTTTTTTGATTATCTATGTTTGGGATTAGCCTTATAAAAAAGAATTGTTCAAAAAATGTCAAATAAGTATCTATTGTGCTTCTGGCGACTGACAATAAACTTGAAAACTGGGTTTTATTTAAAATCTGACTGCTTCTGAATGATAATTCGAATAAAAATTTCTGAACTAAGTGAGGAGATATTTTAAATTCTGATTCGGTTAAATTAAGACTGATTGTCGGTTTTAAATAGTTTAATCTATATTCAAAACTTTGTTCAATATCCAAAGAATATGAATTTGGAAAGCCGCCCTTTAATAATTGATTATCAATGTCATTGTTAACTTCTGATAATCTCAAACCTTGTAATTCATAATATGCAGCTCGACCAATTAAATTATTACTAGAAGTATTCAAAAAATTTAACATTTCTGAAACAAGAATTATAAATCTTAAATTTTTATTCGAATCCACTATTTTTTTTACTTCTATGTAAAAATCATTCGAGTTTATATCATCCAAGACAATCAAACCTTTTTCAATATGTTTTATTTTTTTAAAAAAATCTGTGTCGCTTTTTATTGCATCGAATGAATAATAAATATCTGGATTTAAGTCTTTAGCAAGAGTTGTTTTTCCAATTTGTCGTGGTCCAATAATGAATACTATTGAGAAATGCTTTAAAAGTTCATTAATTCTATTTAAGTCTTTTTCTCTTTTTATCATATATTTTATTATCTAACTAACAATTGCCCATAACGTCCTAATAAACGCATTGCGTTTATTAGGAATATATGTAAGGTTTTTTTTTGTTTATGTAATAAATTACTATTTTTAGTTTAAATAAACAATTAGCTTTCACTCTACCCACCGTCTCACAACAAACCTCTCACCTTCGGATGAATCCCAATCATCGACAGGCTGTCGTTCTTCCATTACTTCTTTCAGTCTTTTAAGCAGGTCGTTTTTCTGAACTCCTTTTGGTGGTCTGCTTTCGATAGAGTTTTTTTCATCGAGCACAATTATCAAATGATTTTTTCCCAGTGTTCTATTTTTCCTTCGATTACTTTAAAGATAGGATTCGTTTCGATATTAATTAAATTCAGCTTTTTTAATTTCGTTGAATTTTTCGGAGTCTCTAATCCTGAGCTTTTTCAGAAGATGCCCTAATTCATATGTGAGTTGACCTTTGGTAACTGTTATAATATTCCTAAGTTCAATAAGCTTAATTTTTGATTTATCAAAAGAGTATCCTCTATATTGAGATTCGAGAAAAATATAATAGAGATATGAATTTATTGCCGCTAGAGGCTCTTCAAAATTTTTAAACCTGATCAATTGCGGATGATTTTTATAACCTTTTGTCCTTTCTTCAAGGACCTTTTTTGCTAAAAGTCCTTCTCTCCAAACGGCTAATAAACCTTTTGTATCTAAATATTTCGGAGTTAAAGACCACAGTCTCATTTTGAATTCCTAGTTAAGTTGAAATATTGAGAAATTTAATATTGAAGCAAAGCTCACCCATAACAGATAGGGAATAAGTAGATAACCTGCTGTCTTCGAAATTTTGTAAAAGATTATTGTATTTGCAATTATGAAAGACAAAAGTATAATTATATCAATAAGTCCAAGCAGCGGGCTCTTTAAACCAAAGAAAAGCACAGACCATAATAGATTGAACAGCAGCTGCATAGAATAAACAATAATAACTTTTTTTCTTTCCTCTCCAAAGTTTTTCATCCAGACTAAGTAAAAGGATAGTCCAATTAGTATATATAGAGTTGTCCATACAGGTGCAAATATCCAGCCAGGTGGATTAAACGATGGCTTGTTGATTGTGGCGTACCAGGAATCAACCGAGCTTGCAGTGAAGAACGATCCTAAGAATCCAATTATCAATGGAATTAATATGGAAATGATAAGTTTAAATGTGTTTTTCATGAGTAGTTTTATTTTACTATTTGATTGATTAATCCTTTGAAAATTAATAAGTGTAATGGATATACAGAATACCAGTATATTCTACCCCATAATCCTTTTGGACGAAATGTAGCTGTCTGGTATAGTATATTATCGGCTGCTTTGAATTCGAACCACGCTTCACCTGGTAGTTTCATTTCTGCAAAAAGCAACAGCCTTCCTTCAGTACGATTGGCATACAACACACGCCAGAAATCGATAGCATCTCCGGCAGAAATATAATTGAGATTTGTTCTGCCCCTTCTCAATCCAATACCTCCAAATACTTTATCAATAAAACCGCGTAATTTCCATAACCAGTCAGCGTAGTACCAGCCTTTTTCACCACCGATGCTCCAAATTTTTTCTATACAATTTTCTAGATTGGTTATTGGTTTACTTCGTTCATCTGTAAAACAGCCATGGGAAGGAACACTAAGGAACTCTGTTAGATTTTGGTCGAACCGACCGCTTATTAAAGAGTCTTTCCAGCTGGAAATAATCTGAGCAGATTCATTTTCTGTAAGGGTTTTTCGCAAAGCTTCCTCGTAACCAATCGGGGAAATGTTTAGAATAAGGTTGATTTTATCATTCCTGCATACTACTTCTATTTTCATACTGCTCACAAGTGATGTAGCAAGCTTATATGAAATGGTGGTTATGAAATAGAGCCAATATGATGATAACTTCGGTGTCATTACAGGTACAATAAATATATACCTTTTTAGTTTTCTGACTTTTGCGTAACCAAGAAGCATCTCTTTGTATGTAAGCACATCGGGTCCTCCAATATCAAAGTTTTTATCGTAAGTAGCTTCGTTGAAAAGTGTCTTATCCAAATAATCTATTACATCGTGAATTCCAATGGGTTGACATCTTGTATTAAGCCACTTAGGAGCAACCATCACCGGTAATTTTTCTACAAGATCCCTGATAATCTCGAAGGATGCACTTCCGGAACCAATTATTATTCCTGCACGAAGAGTTGTGAAATGATATCTGCCCTTAGCCAGTTCATTCTCCACTGCCTTCCGCGAAGCAAGATGTTTGGACAGTGACTGTTCATTAACGATCCCGCTAAGGTATACGACGTGCTTCGCATCGGTTTGATTTACTGCTTCCCGGAAATTGTTAGCGGATATTAATTCCAATTGGTCATAATCAGTCGATGAGGACATTGAGTGTATCAGGTAATAAGCTCCATCAATGCCTTCCGGTATTTTGTTCTGGAATGATTTTTCTATAAAATCAATTTCAATCACCTCAATACTTTTCCTTAGAGACTCTGGGGGATTGAAGCGATTCTTATCTCTTACACAACATACAATCTTATATCCCTTGTTGACAAGAACGGGTAATATTCTTTTTCCTATATACCCGGTAGCTCCGGTTAATAGTATTTTCATTTTATCAAATTATTAAATTGGTTTAGTGTAGTATCTTTTAATCGAACTTGCACCAAAATTAGAAAAGGATCACTCAACCCACCTCCTTACAACAAACCTCTCACCTTCGGATGAATCCCAATCATAGACAGGCTGTCGTTCTTCCAATACTTCTTTCAGTCTTTTAAGCAGGTCGTTTTTCTGAACGCCTTTTGGAGGTCTGCTTTCAATAACGTTATTTTCATCGAGTACAATTATCACGTGTCCTTTCCAGACAATCAAGTCGAGTGGTTTTAGCATTTGATAAATTGCTGTGTCGCTTTTGCCGGAGATTTCAAGTCCTGTTCCGTAATATATTAATGAAGAAGTATTACGCGGTGTTGTACCGTTTGTTGCCTGGTAGATTAAACCGGAACAATCTACTCCCTTTAAGCACCATGAAGCTTTTGTGTCGTCATCTAAATCAGAAGAAGGTTTATAAAAATTGAGCATTTCAATCACTCCATCACCATAGTTTCCTCCCCATAAATACCTGTAACCTTCGAGTGCTTCCATGTTTTGTAAAATCTCTTCTTTCGATGGCATTTCAACCTTCCTTTCTTTGGGCTTTTTGTCAAGAACATTCACAAACCTGCTGTCTATGAATAATTCTGCGGAGGTGTACGGGTAGTCTGTTGTTGTTATTCGGTAAATGCTGTGTCCTTGCTTTGGTATGGTTTCATGAATTTCAAAGACTGTATTTGGAATTGCAATAAACTCGAGTGCCATTATGTGACCGTCTTCATCTAACATCAAGCTGTCACCGCTTTCTCCTCCGAAAACAGATTCGAAATCGCTTGTATTCAAAACGGGTGTATGGAGAATTGCAACAGCGTATTTGTTAACTTGTGTTTCAACGTTTTGAGATTTACAAAAGTGATTACCTAAAGAAAGGAATAGTAACAAAAGAACCAATCTGAATTTTACAAATCTTATGCTCATAAAAACTATTTAAATTGTTAAAATATTATAATAGTGTTAAATTGAAAAAAATTATCGAGTAACACAATGGATTTTGGTAACTATTAAAATCCATGCGTATCAAGATTTAAGTCTTATTCCATTCAAAAAATTGATTATAATCTTTAAATGAGAAATTTATTTCGGAAAGTCCTTTTGCTGATTGTATGTTCAATCTTCTTATATGCAGCGGATATACAATCTCAGGTAGTTATAAATGAAATTATGTACTACCCAACTGTTTCTACAAATGAGTGGTTCGAGTTATATAATATTACGTCAGATTCTATCAATCTTAAAAACTGGAAGTGGAAAGATGCGACGTCAACTTTAAGAACAATAACGACACAGGACATATACATTAAAGCAAACTCTTATGTTGTTTTGTGCAGGGATTCTGCTGCATTAAAAGTGTCGAATCCCTCCGTTACGGGAACCATCATACAAACATCCTGGAGCGGTTTAAATAATACAGGTGACAACGTTATCTTAATCGATACTGCTAATGTAAGAATTGATTCAGTCGTATATCTTCCGTTGTGGGGTGGGGCAAGCGGTTTTTCACTCGAAAGAATTAATCCAAACGGACCTTCTAATAATTCAACAAATTGGGGAACATCTATTGACGCGGAACAATCGACACCTAACCGGATAAATTCAATTGCTCCTTTACAAAATAATTTAATTCTTAGCTCTTTTACAATCATTCCTGCCAACCCGATTGTTGGTGATACACTGCATCTAAATTTTAAAATAAAGAATTTAGGAATCAATGTTGCTAATAACTTCTCTTTGAAAATCTACAGGGATTTGAATTTCGATAGTATTCCCACGCCGGGTGAATTAATCAATACCCAGATTTATTCAACACTCAATCCGAATGATTCAATCCTTTATGAATTTACAATCGCAAACATCGACAGCGGTTTAAAGCAATACATCGGTTATGTCGACTATCCACCGGACGAAGATACTCTGAATAATAAATTAGTACGAAGTGTAAACGTCGGCGGGATAATCCAACCGGCTGATATAGTAATTAATGAGATAATGTATGGTCCTGATTCTCCAGAAACAGAATGGTTTGAGTTGTTAAACATAGGAACAAACGGTATCAATTTGCAAAACTGGAAATGGAAAGATGCAACTGCTTCGCTAAGGACAATCACAACTTCAAGCATAATATTGCCGGTTAATTCTTATGTCATAATATGTCAGGACTCTTTGTCGGTAAAAAATGCTCATCCCGGTTTCACAGGTTTAATAATTCAGACTACATGGAGTGCATTAAACAACTCCGGTGATGATGTTATTTTAATCAATCCAGCTGATGAAAGAATCGATTCGGTTGCTTACATACCATCCTGGGGTGGGGAGAATGGATTTTCATTAGAGAGAATAAACTCATCAGGGCTATCAAATGACAGTACTAATTGGGGAAGCTCGGTCGATCCGCAGAAATCCACTCCTAATAGGTTGAATTCAATTACACCTCTACCGAATGATCTAAGCTTAAGCTCTTTTTTAATAACTCCATCTTTTCCATTAGTAGGGGATACTTTGAAACTCGATTTTACTATAAAGAATATAGGAATAAATGCAGCGAATAATTTTTCTCTAAAAATATATAATGATCTGAATTTTGATAGCATCCCTCAACAAAGTGAATTAATAAATACTCAGAATTATACATCGCTCAATCCGAATGACTCTTTATTGTATACATATTCGATAACAAACATTGACAGTGGAAGAAAGCAATTCATTGGTTATGTGGATTATTCATTAGATGACGATACGTTGAATAATAAAAAAATTAAGGACGTTAATGTCGGGGGAATAGTTCAGAATTCGGGAATCGTAATTAATGAAATTATGTATGCCCCGGCAAGTCCGGAACCCGAATGGATAGAGATTTATAATAATTTGCAGGACACTCTAAATTTCAAAGACTGGAAGATAGCTGATCTCACATCACAGAGTAATCCGATAACAATAACAACGAGTGATTATTTTCTCTATCCGAATTCATATTTGGTAATTGCTAAGAATAATTCAATCTTACTTAATCATCCTTTAATCGATTCAACAAAGATTATTTATTTGGCAAACCTTCCTACTTTGAATAACGATGCAGATAAGGTTATACTTTTTAACTCTAACAATGGTCTTATTGATGAAGTTGAATACAGGTCTTCGTGGGGAGGAAATTCTCCAAAGTCGTTAGAGAGAATTTCACCGATTGGTCTATCGAATGATTCAACTAATTGGGCAACGTCAATTGATTGTGAGAACTCTTCGCCTACAAGGATAAATTCCGTAACATCTGCTACACCCGGAGATTATAACGATTTAGTGATTAACGAAATCATGTTTGATCCGTTTACCGGTGGAGCTGAGTGGATAGAGTTATACAATCCGGGCAATAAAATTGTTGACCTCAACGGATGGACGTTTAATGAATCATCATCATTCTTAAACCTTGCGGATTCATGTAACTTTTTAGTAAATCCGGGTGACTATGTTGTATTTGCATCCGACACAACCTTGTTCAACAGGTTTTCATATCTGCTTAATCCGGAACCAAACCAGAAGGTTGTTATATCCGAGGGAAGTTTCAGCTTGAGTAACAGCGGAGAGCCTTTAATAATATTTGATGTATTTAAAAATTTAATCGACAGTGTTTATTATTTGGATAGTTGGAAAAATCCAAACCTAACCAGTTCAAAAGGTACTTCTCTCGAAAGAATAAATCCACTGTTCGGGTCGAATGAAAGGAAAAACTGGAATTCCTGTGCAAATCCAAGCGGTGGTACACCGGGAATGCAAAACAGCATATACACAAAGAAACTCCCGTCGAATGCTACGGTAACAGTTTCACCGAATCCTTTCTCTCCTGATGGTGATGGTCATGAGGATTTCACGATAATAACATACAAGCTTACAGTTCCTTTTGCACAGATGAGGGTTAAAGTTTTTGATGTAAAAGGAAGACTTGTAAGAACGCTCGAAAATAATCAACTGAGTGCAAACGAAGGTTCGATTATTTTCGATGGATTGAATGATAATGGTGAAAGGTTGAGAATTGGGATTTACATTCTTTATATCGAAGCAATCGATGACCAGGGAGGTGCTATCGATGAAATAAAAAGCACGGTTGTCGTTGCCGTTAAGCTTTAACAGAAAAATAGAATTTTAAAAATAATATAAATAACAAATAAATATTGAACAAACTAAAAAAATACCACTGTTATATCATCATTACGGTTTTTTCATTTTTGATTTTCTATAATTCACTTGAGAATGATTTTGTATTTGATGATGAGAGCGTTGTTGTTAACAACTATACTATTAGTGATCTTTCAAATATTCCAAAGTTTTTTACAGGTGATGAAGGATTTCATAAAGTTATAGGTAGATATTACAGACCGATTGTTTCTTCCACTTATACAATCGATTATGCAATTTGGGAATTGGATCCGGTGGGTTTCCATTTTACTAATATAATTATACACCTTATTTCCTGTTTATTATTATTTGCAGTTTTAGCGAAGCTATTTGCTAAGTATAAATATGGAATTCTGGCATCGCTTATTGCATCACTTGTATTTGCATCACACCCGATTCATACTGAAGCTGTAAGCTGGATAAGTGGCAGGACGGATTCGCTTGTTACATTGTTCTTCTTTGCTTCTTTTTTGTTCTATATAAAATTTCTTATAAGAAACGACGATAAAAAAGAGTTTGGTAATGATAATCAAGATGTATCATCCGGGGGAGTGTCAGGTTTTAGAAAATATATATTCCTTATTATTTCATTGTTGTTTTATTTTTCCGGATTGTTATCTAAAGAGATGATAATAACATTTCCTGTTGTTATCATACTTTTTGATTTTGTTTATCGAAAGAAACCCATATTATATTTTAAAGAAAACATTATAACCTATGCGTCTTTTGCTGTTGTTACCGTAATATATCTTCTACTAAGATATATTACACTTAAAGATGTTGTAGAGAGGGAAACTTATACTTACTTCTACCAGATGGATTTTGTAACAACCGCAGCAACAATGTTCAAGACGATTCCATTGTATTTTAAATTACTCTTTGTACCGGTTAATCTTCTATATCATTACAACGGTACAATTCAGGATTCCAGCTCTTTCCTGGATCTAAATGTGATCCTTTCGATTATATTTGCATTTGCCATAATAGTTTTTTCAGTAATATTTTATAAACGTCACAGCGTTGTGTCTTTTTGTCTTTTATTCTTTGCTGTTTCGCTTCTCCCTGTAATGAATATCATTCCGACAATGAATCTAATGGCAGAGAGATTCTTATATATGACCTCCTTTAGTTTGTCGATAATCATTGCTTATTTTATTGTAAAGTTTATAAACGAGAAAAATAACACTCCAATATTAGTTTCCTCATTAGTCATAATAGTATTGTTTTCATTTTTAACATATGAGAGGAACAAAGATTGGAAAGATAATGATACCTTATATTCAACTGCAGAGGGAATTGATGGAACAGTTTTACTTACAAATGTTGGTAATATTTATGCGAATAGAAAACAATTTGATGAAGCAGAGACAAGATACAAAAAGGCAATTGAATTAAGGGATAATTCTTTATTAGCTCATCACAATCTCGGACTTATATTTATGATAAGAGGGCAGCTTGATTCTGCGGAGATAAAATTCAAAAAGGGATTATCGATTGATTCTCTTGCTCCCGATGGCTATTTACAACTGGCAAACGTTTACCAGGCTGAGGGCAGGATTAATGAAGCGATTCAGCAGCTCGAAAAACTCCAGTTAATATTTCCTGATTACAGAGATTCAAAAGCACAGCTTGAACTTTTAAGAGCAAGCTCTGATTCGGAACTTCCTCCCGGTGTAAATCCTCCTGAGAATATTAACGCTGAAAAAGACATGCTTGATAAACGTTCTTATCAGTTTTATCAGGATAAGAAATACAAAGAAGCAATTAAAGATCTTGAAAAATTAATATTAATTGCACCCGAACTTCAATCCGGTTATATAAACAATATTGCATTATGCTATGAAGGGCTTGGCGATCTCGATAATGCTGAGAAGTATTTAAGAATGGCAATACAGGAGGATGAAATGAATGTAAATGCTTACAATGGATTGGCTGGAATATTTTTAAAAAGGGGTAATAAAGAAAAAGCGATAGAGCAGTACCAAAAAGTGCTAACGATAAATCCGAACGATGAGAACGCTTTGCATAAAATAGATTCATTGGAAAATAATTGAGTTGTTTGTTGATTGTATATATCGATCTCTATTTTAAAAATGAAGAAAGAACATTATCCGAAAGAAAGAAATGATTTTTAAAATTTCTCCACTGGAATTATTTATTGAGACATGTTTTACATGCAGGTACTACAAGATCGCAAAAAAATATATAAAGAATCAAAAACTAACTGACGAGGTTCAGGAAATTTGTTTCAAATGCTTTTTGGGAGACTATTCCAATTACAGATCGGATGTAAAACATAAAAGAACATTATCGGAAAGAGTTTATCTTAAAGAAAGCCTTGATTACAAAGCAGGAGACCGAATTATCATCGGAGTTGGACAGCATCCAAGATATTTAAGATATGCTGTAATAGACAGACTCGGTATTGAATACGAAGCATCAGTAATTCGAGAGGAGGATGGCGAAGAACTTGTGGTGAACTTATTGAAAGCTATTAAAGTAAGAGAAGATGGATTAGACGACAGGGAAAGATTGCTAAAGCTATACCATAAGTATTTTCCGGGTAAATGGAAAGAAGATCAAAATTTTAAATATAATTTATGGATAGACGAATGTTTATCAAAAAAGAATTATGGTGAATTTTAAATAATTTGTTCATTAAATAAATAAGGAAAGAGTTATGAGTAAAAAAAAGAAATATTCTTTGATCTCGGCTCTTCTGATAATATGTATCGTCTTCGTATTGTTTATTATTTTTCCGCCATCGCATCTACAAAATGAAACCACCCCTCAATCAGGTCTTGAAATAAAATTTATTGAACTTCCCGAACCACGTTATGATAGTGAAACCTCAGTGGAAAAAGCTTTACTCGAGAGAAGGTCAATTAGAGATTACAATGAAGCTTCATTATCACTAACTGAAATATCTCAACTACTTTGGGCAGCTCAGGGGATAACAAATACCAGGGGATTCAGAACAGCACCATCTGCGGGTGCATTATACCCGCTTGAGTTATTTTTGGTTGTGGGAAATGTAGACAACCTACCCGCAGGGGTATACAGATATTTACCGGATGGACACAAGCTTGAAAAAGTTTTAGATGAAGATAAAAGAAATGAACTTTATGATGTTTCTCTGAGTCAATCATCTTTAAGAGATGCAGCAGTTGTTTTAGTTTTCAGTGCGGTGTATGACCGGATAACTGTCAAATACGGAGAAAGGGGTATAAGGTACGTTTATATTGAAGTCGGACATGCAGCCGAGAATGTTTTTTTACAGACAGTATCGTTGAATTTAAGTGCAGTTATCATAGGAGCATTTCATGATGAAGAGGTGCAGAAGGTATTAGGTTTAAAGGATGATGAGCAACCATTACTTTTAATGCCGATTGGAAAGGATTAATTTTACGGATTACTAATTGAGTAGGCTTTTTAAGTAATTCATTATAGCTTTTAAGAAAATGGAAAACAACAATAGCATCTCTAATATAAAGAAATATTCACCCGTTTTGATCCTGGTTTCAATTTTTTCGATCTTCACAGGATTAATGTTTTTTATAATGCAAACCGGAAAGCTTTTTACTCCTGAGGAAGCGGAAGCAGAAATGCTTAAGTTACCTATGGGATTATTTGATTGGGGTTATGTTTGGTCTGACACAATTATTGCGGGACCTTCATTATTTATTGGTGGTATGTTACTTATTTGGGGAAACAAAGCCCTGGGACACCTATTGGTGTTTACAGGTTTTGCGATAAATCTCTATGCTATGATTTTTCTTTTTATTGGTTTTAATGTTGTAGGTTCTCCGATAGTAGGATTTGATTTGTACTTAAACGTGATTTGGACTCTGCTTGGAATGTTGTGTATGGTTTATTGTGCTAGATATATTGTTATCCATACTATTCAAAATAATTGACGAAACAAAAGACGATTTTTTTTAATTCTTTTTAATAACAAGGAGTTTACAAATGAGAGTATTAATATTAATTATTACATTCGTAATTATTTGTTCAAACGTCTTTGCTCAAAAAGTAACACTGTATGAAAATTACGAAGCATATAAAAATGATAAGTATAAATACTATGAAGAAATAGATGAGTTTAAAACTACATCAGAATTGAACGAGAGTATTGATACCA
Source organism: Ignavibacteria bacterium (assembly GCA_016783945.1). Lineage (GTDB taxonomy): Bacteria > Bacteroidota > Ignavibacteria > Tepidaquicellales > Tepidaquicellaceae > BS750m-G4. Next base: position 17,327 of record JADHVP010000016.1, on the reverse strand, counting down.
ATTATTACAGAGTGTATTATAAGTTTGATTTAGTAGGTTCGGTTGACTATTACACTTTTTGTGTTAGGTTACATAAAGGGAGAGAGTTAGTGGATGAAGTTATAACAATTCTCGATAGAACTGAGGATACAGATTTTTGGGGATATTTAAATATAAAGAAAGGCTCTGGTTACAGAATAATTGTTTACAGAGAAGACAAAGAAGAATTGTTAACATCTTCTATACCGTTTGGAGTGTATTGAGTGTGATAAAATATTCTTAATTGCTTAAAATTTATTGAATTGTAATAGTTTTTGAACTTGTATAAGTTAATTTACAGTAAGTAAATAGAAACGCTAATAGGTTTTTTATAGTTAGCAAAGTTAGAGACTGTTCGATTAATAATTCTAAATAATATAAACTTAGTTTATGAAACAAATTCTTATATTACTAATACTAACGTTAACTTTATTTTCATGTGATACTACAGAAACAGAGAAAGAAAATGTTATATTGAGTATAGGAAGTATAAAATGTGATATGAACGATTCAATCGTTAATGGTTTTCATAGAGAATATGATCTTATCAATTTTACTGATCCATCTTTGCATACTATCAAGGTTAGTTTTTATTACCGCACAACACATAGTAATACTTTGAATAACTTAGCCAGATCCGGGATTGCATTTAATGATTCTCTTTGGTATGGATTACATGGGCGTGATAGTATCCGCAGCACTTCTTTTTATAGTTATACGGTTAACAATGTAGATTATGTATATCAGCAGAATAATGGTTTAATACCATTGTTCTTTGAAATGTTCTTGATAGAAGGAATCACACATAGTGATTATTCTGAAATGTCTCAAATAAAAGTTGTGAAAATAGATTGATTAACATTTCAGTATTGATTTGAAGAAAAAGTTTTAGATAGTTATTTTTTAAAATAAAAATTATTCGGGGTGTAGATCAGTTGGTTAGATCGCACGTCTGGGGGGCGTGAGGCCGGTGGTTCGAGTCCACTCACCCCGACTAATGTTAGACAATCCTCTTTTCTTTCTTTTCTAAAAAAACATTTGATATTTCTTACCATTTTTTCAAATTTATTTTAGTAAGTTTTCTATTCTTAATATGAAATATCTTGTAGGACAAAACCCTATATAGTTTTGAGCATTAGTCTTATACCATTTAAAAGGAAAATTTTGTATCTTAGTGTTACTTTATTTGGATTATTTAGTCGAATATTATGTCAGGCAAAATAATCATTTTGATTTGATACATCTTGCCTGTAAATTATAATATAAAGAGTATATCGCCAACAACAGAAAACAAAGTATGTTTTAATTCTTCATGTGTTATTTAAAGTATGGATAGAGTATAATTCCAGAAATATCTAAGATAAAATTAAAATAGTTTTAGAACTGCTGATAGAAAAAAATATGAACAATATTAAAGACCTCGAGGGAAAAATAAAAAAAGTATCTGGTGAAGAAAAAGTAAAGGCAATGAATGATTTAGCTCTTACATTCAATAATTCTGAGCCTGAGAAAGCGGAAAAATATGCAAAGAAAGCACTTGCATTAGCAAAAAAAGTAAATTATAAAAAAGGAATTGCCAGAAGTAATAATATTATTGGTATATCGTATCACCGAAGGGGTGATTACAAAAAAGCAATGTATGCTTATCTAAAAGCTTTGATAATCTTTAATGAAGTCGGTGACAAACATAGTATCGCATCTTCTCACAATAATATTGGAGCTGTTTATGAGATACAAGGGAACTACGACCAGGCATTAAGATATTATTTTGAAGCATTAAGAATTAATGAAGAATTGAAGGATAAGCAAAACATTGCTGTATCTTATAATAATATCGGTATTGTTTATGAAAAGCAATTAAGCTACAACAAAGCACTGGAAAACCATTTTAAGGCAGTTAAAATCAGAGAAAAAATTAAAGATAAAAAGGATCTTGCTGTTTCCTATAATAATATTGGAGTTATTTATGAGAAGCAGAATAACAGAGAGCTTGCATTGGAATATCTATTAAAAGCATTAAAAATCAAAGAAGAAATTGGGGATAAACAATCCGCTGCAATCTCTTACATAAATGTAGGAAATATTTATAATGAGCAAGGTTTTGATGATAAAGCAATAGAATATTTCCTTAAAGCATTAAAAACCTTTGAAGATATTCCTGATAAATACGGCATATCAATCTCGTGCAATAGTCTTGGAAGAATTCAAACCAAACTTAAGCAATATGATTTAGCGTATGAATATATTCAAAAAAGTTTGAAGCTGGCAAAAGAGATCGGGGCAAAAGAAACAGAAATTGAAGCTGTAAAAGCGTTATCAGAATTATATGAAGCACAGGATGAATTCGAAAAAGCTTTGCATCATTACAAAAATTTAGCTGACCTTGAGAAAGAAATATTCAATGAACAAAAGAGTAAGCAAATCGCCGAAATGCAGACTAAATATGAAACAACAAAAAAAGAAAAAGAAGCAGAGATTTATCGTTTAAAGAATGTTGAATTAAGAAAGCAAATAAACGAACGCAAAAAAACGGAGAATGAAATTAAAAAATCACGTGAGCAATTAAGAAAACTTGGTCATTATTTGCAGAATGTGAGGGAAATAGAAAGATTAAAAATAACAACAGGATTATATGAAAATCTTTCTCAGAACTTAGCTGCTTTAATGATAGAGCTCAACTCTTTTGAAAAAAGTCTGCCAAATAAACTGAGAAAAGAAAAACAAAAAATTAAATCCATGTATGGTTTAATTGATATTACATTACAAGAATTACAAAAAGAATCACATGAAATACGACCTTCACATTTAGATTTTTTGGGTTTGATTCCAACGATTGAATGGTACGTTGAAGAGTTCAAAGAACGTACTGGAATATTATGTAAGACTACATTTGAACCAGAAAACATTGATTTAAACAAGGATCTTTCTGTATCTTTGTTTAGAATATTGCAAGAGGTTCTCGATAATGTAAAGAAACATGCAAAAGCAAAGGAAGTTACAATCAGTATAAAAATGATTAATGGCAATATAAGTATGGAAATTACGGATGATGGGATTGGGATAACAGATAAACAGGTGAATGATTCAGAATCATTTGGATTATTAAATATTAAAGAAAGAGTTCTCGAACATAAGGGAAAAATTAAAATATCAGGAAAACCCGGTAAAGGTACACGTGTTGAGATAAATGTTCCTGTTAGAATGAAAAGGAAAATGTAAAATATTCACTTTTAAAATTTATCTTTACTCTTTTCGATTAAAATCAAACAGCTAACTACACATCTATAATAGCGTTTAAAAAAGTGTGTAAAAAAGAAAGTGGTGAAAAAAAGAGAGCCTCCGAGTAAATTTACACACTAATGGGAACGTTATCTTATTTATTTCGAAAATCTATATGAGTTTCAAAAAGTTATTAAATTATATAATTTCCTTTCTAACAATAATATCTTATAGCACAAAGGGGACGGTAAAAGATATTTGGTAATTTTGTAAATAATAAGCCTTGTCCCTGCTGGGACGGTTGCCTATGGAATTAAACGAGTTTAAGAGAAGGTTAAAAAAAGTAAAGTTAATCGTATCGGATGTAGACGGGACACTTCTTAATAAAGAATATGAGCTGCCTGCCGAATGCCGTGAGATGGTTCATAAGCTGATGGGAAAAAATATATTGTTTACATTGGCTACGCAGAGAATCCATTCATCAATAGTACCGCTTGCAAGAGAGCTTGGAATTGAAATCCCGATAATTACTTTGAACGGTGCATTAATACAGGATGTGGATGGGAAGAATTTGTTACACCGCTCGCTCATTCAGGAGAAGAAAGTAGACAAAGCACTTCAACTTGCCGAAAAATATTACGTCAGGATAGCACTCTGTCACAATGACCATATAGTCTTTACGGAGGATAATTCTGTGTTCCAAGATTTTCTTGGACAAATTGGAGTTGATTATAAGCTTGTCGATTCTTATGATAAATACAAAAACGAAACAAACCATATCTTCATGGTGGGTAACGAGAGGGAGAACATATTGAAGGTAGAAAGGAAAATGAGGTTCTTTTCTCACAGGCATATAATTGTCAGCAGATTCCGTTCACAATCTCAAAACAATTTGCACAAGCTTGAGATAATGCCGGCTAAGACAACGAAGAAAACAGGGATGGCTAAGCTGGCAAAGTATCTTGGTATTAAGAAAGATGAATTGGTGGTGATAGGTGACTGGTACAATGACAGGGAACTGTTCGATTATGGCGGGTTGAACGTTACGTTGAAGGATTCAGTCGCAGAATTAAAACATAAGGCTCATTATATTTCACCCTATACGAACGAGGAAGATGGTGTGTGTCACTTCTTAGAGCTTCTTTATGATAACCTGAATAAGTAGAGGTGTATTGGTTTGAAGAATCAAAACAGTTATGACAGGATAGCAAAGTTTTATGATGATGTAATTGGCAGGTCGTTCGAGCCAGCGTTCTTTCTGAAAGATTTAATTAATAAATATAGCAGTAACGTTACCAGCGTATTAGAACTTGGATGCGGTACGGGAGGTATACTCGAAGTTCTCAGCAGAGATTATGATGTATCCGGAGTTGATCTTTCGGAGGAAATGCTTAAGATAGCCAGAAGAAAAAATCCCAATGTTTCTTTTTCAAAACAAAGCATTGTAGATTTTAAGTTAGATAAGAAGTTCGATGCGGTTATTTGTGTTTACGATACTATAAATCATTTAACAAAATTCTCAGAGTGGAAAAAGTTATTCAGGAATGTTTATAAACATTTAAATCAATCGGGAATTTTCTTGTTCGACATAAATACTATAAGCAAGCTGGATAATTTAGCGTATTTATCCTCCTTTGTAGAAAAATTTAGTGAGAATTATTTAGTAATAGATGTAAAGAAGCTGGGTAAGAATCTGTATGATTGGGAGTTAAAAGTTTTTGAAAACATACGGAATGATGAATACAGGTTGCATGTTGAAAACATCAAAGAGGTCTCCTTTCTGATTAAAAGAATTAAAGATGAACTGAGAAAGAATTTTATTATAAAAAAAGCATTGACCGAAGAATCAAAACGGGTATCGGGAAATTCAGACCGTGTTTACTTTGTATGTAAGAAAAAGATTTAATTATTTTTACTAAGAATAAAATTTTTGTTTATGAGAAAAATAGTAGAATGTGTGCCGAACATCTCCGAAGGCAGAGATGAGAATATAATCAATGCATGTGCGGAAGCTGTTAAGAACGTTGAGGGAGTGACATTGTTGGATGTCGACCCTGGGAAATCAACGAACAGAACGGTTTTTACGTTTGTCGGCGATCCGGATTCAGTTGTAGAAGGAGCATTTCAATTTGCAAAAACCGCTTATGAATTGATTGACATGACAAAACATTCAGGTGAGCATCCAAGAATGGGTGCTGTAGATGTATGTCCGTTTGTACCGGTGGCAAATGTTACGACAGAGGATTGTGTAGATTGTGCAAAGAGATTTGGGAAAAGAGCGGGGGAAGAATTAGGAGTTCCGATTTATTTGTATGAATATGCCTCGAACAATCCCGATAGGCAAATGTTAAGGCAGATTCGCTCAGGTGAATACGAAGGTATCAAGGATAAAATTCACAAACCGGAATGGAAACCAGACTTCGGACCTCAAGAATTTATTCCTAAATCGGGAAACACTGCAACAGGTTCGCGGTTTTTCCTGATTGCGTACAACGTTAATATTCTTGGGACAAAAAACCAGGCACACAGGATAGCTTTAAATTTGCGTGAACAGGGCAGAAGTCCTGATGAACCGGGCAGGTTAAAAGCTTTGAAAGGTATCGGATGGTATGTAGATGAATACGACATGGCACAGGTTTCGATGAATCTCGATAATTATAAAATTACCCCGCCGCACATTGCATTCGAAGAATGTGTTAAAGATGCAAAAGAAATGAACGTGGCAGCCTGCGGTAGTGAGCTTGTCGGCTTGATCCCTCTTGAAGCAATGTTAATGGCTGCAGATTATTACATGGAAAAAGAAAATCTGTTTATACTCGATGAGAAGCAAAAGATAAGGCTGGTAATTGAACGACTGGGTCTTTCTTCGATAACACCATTTATCCCGGAGAAAAGGATTATCGAATACATGATAAAAGAAGATGCGAACGAACCGCTTGCTTCTCTGAGTGTCAGGCAATTTATAGAACTTGTTGGGGCAAGAACCTCCGCTCCGGGTGGAGGAAGTGTCTCAGCATTGGTTGCATCACTCGGCGTTGCTTTAGGAACTATGATGGGTTGGATGAGCTATGGCAACAAGAAATTTGAACATCTTGATTCTAAAATGCGGAATTTTATCCCACCTCTTCACTTTAAAATGAAAGAGCTTATACCAATGATAGACGCTGATACGAATGCGTTCAACGATTATATGGAAGCAATGCGATTGCCACAGGATACAGATGAAGAGAATATAATAAGAAATGAAAAAATGCAGGAAGGATTGAAAAAAGCGATTGATGTTCCGATGAGTGTTATGAGGATTGGGGATTCATGCTGGGAGTGGATGTTTCAGATGGCGAAGTTTGGAAATGTTAATTCAAAAAGCGATCTTGAGGTAGGAGCTAAAAGCCTTGAAACGGGAATTTGGGGAGCGCATAAAAATGTTCTTATCAATTTACCACAAATAGAAGATAAGAAGTATAAGAAAGCGATGCTAAATGAGTGCGAAGTAATACTTGATAGGGCAAAGAAGAGTGCTGCGAGAGTTATAAGGATACTTGAGAAGAGAATTTAATATCAGGTCTCTTTGTATCTGACATTGCTTTTTGTTATTTCAAGTTTATCTAAATTTTTGGCTAAGTGATTTTCTGCTGAATTTTTTTTAATTATTCAGTCTATTATCTCATCTCTTCCTTTTAGTTTATTTATTTCTTCATTCTTTATTTGCTCACTTTTTTCACTGAGCAGTTTTTCTATAATCGGGATTAATTGTTTAGAAGCTAATATTCGCGGGAGAAAAACGTAATCCGCACCTTCTTTATACAATTCTAAAGCTTGTGATGTGCTTTCTGCAGTGACTATAATTTTTGCTTTAGGACAAAGTACTTTTATAAATTTAATTAAATGAAGATTATCCGTTCCTTTTAATATCGAATCGGGTATGGTTGATATGACCAGCTTAGCACAATTTATTCCTGCATGTTGAAGAGTATCCATATTACTGATATCGCCATAGATTGCTTTAATACCTATTTTATTTAGTTCTTGATGAACATGCGGATTGAAATCGATGACGACAATCTTATCTTTAATGCTCTTTGAATTTATATCAAATTTAAATTCATCTTCAAAATCTTTTTGATGGTCGACAATCTCTCTGATAAGAGAACTTGCTTCACGAAAGAACCCAAGAATAGCAATATCTTTTTCAATGGAAACCTGTTCTGTAGGAGCTTCAGAGATATCTTTAATTCCTATTTTCGTTATTATTTTGTTTAGACCTTTCTGAAGTGGGTGGCTGAATTGCATCATATATGTTGAAATAATCGATGTAATGGCGAATACAAAAATTATAATTGAAAGAATATCCGTTCCGATGTGACCCAATGAAACACCAAGAGCTGCAATTACTAATGAGAATTCACTTATCTGTGAAAGATTGATTGGAACTAATAAACTCACGCGATTTCCATTTTTAAATGCGTGCAAGACGGGAAATATTGATATGAATCTTGTAGCGATGAGAAACAAGGATGCAATTCCGGCAATAGCAAGAATTCCAAGATTGTTTGTCGGGTCTGGAATCATCATTCCAAGCCCAACGAAAAATAGCATCAGAAAAAAATTTCTTATGTTAGCGATCTTGGCAATTACATCGATGCTATAAGGAAATGGAGAAATAGCTATGCCCGCTATTAAAGCACCCATTTCAAGCGATAGATCGAAGTAATTAGCTAATCCGCAAATTAAAAAACACCATGCTAAAGATGCAGCTAATATTAGCTCCGGAACCTTAGCAACATTCTTGTAGACTTTACCTAAAACGTATTTACTTATAGCAAGGCTTATTAGAACGAGTATTCCGCCTTTTGTGAATGACCATAGTATGCTTAAGAAATCAGGATCAGCAAGATTAGGTTGAATTGCCAGAATTACAATTGCCCAGATGTCCTGAAACACAAGAACTCCCAGTGTAAGTCTTCCAGCAAGTGTATCAAGTTCAAATTTATCATAAAGAAGTTTTACAACAATAGCGGTGCTGCTAATTCCCAAGCAAACCGCTAAATAAAATACATCGTAATTTCCATCACCGAAAGTGTAACCTAAAAGAAAGAAAAATCCGAAACCCAAGCTGACACAAAGAACGAATTGGGTAGAACCCGTAACGAGTAATGATTTCCCTGCTTTTTTAAGCTTTTTCATATCAATTTCCAAACCAATCATAAAGAGCAAGAGAATCAAACCGATGTCTGCGATGACTTTAATATCTTCGGCACTTGACACAAAACCAAAACCTATTTTCGGTCCAATCAAAACACCTGCGAGAACATAAGAAAGAAGTAAAGGCTGTTTGATGTAATTTCCAAAGAAAGCCATTATCATTGCAGCAAGGATGCTGATACCAATGCTTGATATTAAGTGATGCTTCCCACCCGCAGATGAACTGGCGAGTACGGATTCGTTGAAAATAAAAATTATTATTAATAGGATTAGAAATGGTGATAACTTTTTAAGGAATTGTCCAGTACGTATTAACTTAAAGTTTGTCGGAGTTTTAATCATAAAAGGAAATTGAAAATCTTTTTTGAAATGAATCCTAATAACAAAAAACCTTAAAATGCTGAAACTTACTCAAGAAAAGAATTTATACAATCCGCATCTTATTTTAAATATATAAAGATAAATCCAAAATTTTATATAAAAATTATAAAAGAATTTTAAATTCATAATAATTTGATTATTTTAGTTTGCCTTCCATAATAGTAGTTATGAATTATTTTATTAATTTTTTATAAATTCCAAAATATAGAAAAATTTACAGGATAATTGATGAATGATATTTATTTAATTTTAGTTATCGTATTATTCATGCTTGCAGTATCAGATTTAATTGTAGGTGTCAGTAATGATGCTGTAAACTTTTTAAGTTCTGCTATTGGATCAAAGTCTGCACCATTCTGGGTTATAATGATTGTTGCCTGTTTAGGAATTATAGTTGGAGCAACTTTTTCCAGCGGCTTGATGGAGGTTGCAAGAAAAGGGATTTTTCATCCGGAACAGTTTTATTTTTCCGAGATTATGATAATATTTCTCGCTGTTATGATTACCGATGTAATACTTTTAGATTTGTTCAACACATACGGTTTGCCAACATCAACAACAGTTTCTATTGTATTCGAATTGTTAGGAGCAGCAGTAGCTGTCTCTGTTGTTAAAATGATTAGATTGGATGAACCTATTCATGCATTGGGTAATTATATAAATTCCGAAAAAGCTTTAGCAATAATTTTAGGTATATTATTATCAGTTATTATTGCTTTTTCTGTTGGTGCTTTGATTCAATACATTACGAGAATTTTCTTTTCTTTCGATTATAAAAAGTATTTAAAATATTTTGGAGCACTCTGGGGAGGCGTTTCTATTACTGCGATTACTTATTTTATATTGATAAAGGGTGCAGGGGGTTCTTCATTCATAACTGAAGATACGTTAGCATGGATCAATTCAAATACATTGATGATATTAGTTGTAAGTTTTATTTGCTGGACTATTTTGCTGCAGTTGCTAAATTGGTTAATTAAATTGAATATACTTCAGCTGATTGTTTTAGTTGGAACTTTTGCACTTGCGATGGCTTTTGCAGGAAATGATTTAGTGAATTTCATCGGTGTTCCTTTAGCAGGTTTGAAATCATTTCAGGCATTTATCTCTGATCCAAATGCTGTTGATCCCAATCAATTTTCAATGATAGCCTTAACCGGAAAAGTAAAGACTGATACTTTGCTTTTATTACTTGCGGGATTGGTTATGGTTATTACTTTATGGGTATCACGTAAAGCAAGATCGGTTACTGCTACAACGGTTGATTTAAGCAGCCAGGGAGAAGAACAGGAAAGGTTTGGCTCTTCATTTTTCTCAAGAACTATTGTTCGGGGTTCAATTGCGATGGGAAATACGATAAGAGGTTTTATCCCTAATTTTATATATTATAAAATTAATAAACGCTTTGATCAAAAATTTTATGAACAAAAAAGTAATCCAAAAGATGAGCCTGCTTTTGATATGGTTCGTGCTTCTGTAAATTTGGTGGTGGCAAGTATTTTGATCGCTATTGGAACATCTCTAAAACTACCTTTATCTACAACTTATGTGACATTTATGGTTGCAATGGGTACATCTTTAGCTGACAGGGCATGGGGTCGCGAGTCTGCGGTATTTCGTATTACTGGTGTAATCACTGTGATTGGAGGATGGTTTTTTACAGCTATGTCCGCTTTTACTGTTGCTGCAATTTTTGCTTTGATAATTAGTATGGGAGGATTTGTAGCAATCGGTGTTTTGTTGATTCTTGCAGTATTCTTTATTATAAAAACTCATACGATTCACCGAAAAAGAGAAAAGGAAATAGAAGAAACAAAAGAATTGGATTCTATTGAAGGACTGATGCAACACGGAAATGTTATGGAGAAATGTTCAAAAAATGTTTTAAGCGTACTGGGTTCTGTATCAAAGTCATACAATAGAACAATTCATGGATTAATTACAGAGGATCGAAAACAGCTCAAGGAAATAAAAAAAGAAATAGACACACTGAATAAACAGACGAAACGACTTAAGAATAATATGAATAAAACAATTCAACTATTGCACGATGATTCTATAGAGTCGGGGCATTTTTATGTACAAGTTCTGGATTATTTGAGAGAAATTGCTCATAGTTTAACATTCATTTCTTCTCCAATTTTCGATCATATCGATAATAATCATAAACCTCTAATAGCAGAACAGAAAGAGGATTTGAAAAATCTTAGTGCTGATATTGAACTTTTGTTTAAGGATATTTTGATAATAATAAAAGAGCAAAAGTTCACAGAATTGGAAAAAATATTATCTAAGCAACACGAATTGTTGGAAACAATCAGCAAGCTAAGAAAGAAACAGGTAAAAAGAATTAAAGGCAGTCAGGCAGGAACAAGAGTAAGTCTACTTTACCTTGAAGTACTCGCAGAAACAAAAAATCTTTTATTATACACCATTAATTTGGTAAAATCAAACAGAGATTTCGTAGAATACAGTAAGAAACCAGAAAGTGAACAAATTTAAGATTGATAAATAATGTACAAAAGGATTAGTTTAATGTGAAAAAAAATATTATCGTATTAGGAGCCGGTTTAGTGGGCAAAGCAATTGCTCAAGATCTTTCAAAAAAATATGACGTCACATCTGCGGACATCGATGAAAGAGCATTGGATGTTTTAAGCTCTAATGATAAGATTCATACAATTCAAGCAGACCTTTCGAAAAGTGAGATAATTAAATCCGTTATAAAAGATTTTGATCTTGTGGTTGGGGCATTACCCGGGTTCATGGGTTACGAAACGATTAAAAATGTAATAGAAGAGAAAAAGGATATTGTTGACATCTCGTTTTTCCCTGAAGATCCCTTCCTTTTGGATGAACTTGCAAAAAGTCAAAATGTTACCGCAATAACAGATTGTGGAGTTGCTCCGGGTATGAGCAATATTATTTTAGGTTATCACAACGAAAGAATGACGATTGAGAATTATAAATGTTTTGTTGGTGGTTTACCGGTTGAGAGAGTGTGGCCCTTTGAATACAAAGCGGTTTTTTCCCCGATTGATGTAATTGAAGAATATACAAGACCTGCAAGATTTATAGAAGGAGGAAAGCTTGTTGTGAAAGAAGCTTTAACAGATCCAGAAATTGTTTTTTTTGAAGAAATAGGACAATTAGAGGCATGGAATTCGGATGGTTTAAGAACACTCATGAAGACATTTAATATCCCGAACATGATTGAGAAAACATTAAGGTATCCTGGGTCTATAGAATACATAAAGGTTTTAAGGGATTGCGGTTTTTTCTCTTATGAAGAAGTTGAAGTGAATAATAATAAAATAAGACCTATAGACTTAACATCAAAACTTTTATTTCCCAAATGGGAATTAAAACCGGGCGAAGAAGATTTTACTGTTATGAAAGTAATTGTCGGAGGATTAGAAAATGGACATAAAAAATCATATGTATATGATTTATACGATAAATTTGATGATGTAACTAAAACGACTTCAATGGCAAGGACAACTGGTTATACGTGTACAGCAGCAGTGAATCTACTTTTAGAAGAAGATTTTAGCAGGAAAGGTATTTGTCCACCGGAGTATCTTGGAAGTGATGAAAAGAATTTCAATTTTATATTGGATTATTTAAAGGAAAGAGGAATCGTATATAAAGTGTCATAATTAGTAAGAGTTAGACAATAATGATGCATACCTAATTTAAATTTTATTTTTAAAAAGCCCACACTAAATATCATCTCAACTTTCCATTTTATTTTATATCTTTTTTACATTATGAAATTTTTCGGATAATATTCTTAAACTTAATTATGAACAAACTACTTACTTTAATATTAATTATTATTCTTAGTAATTATGCTGATATATTTCCAAAAGAAAAATTATCATCCGGAAAAAATTTTACAACCGATGACAGATATTCTCTCGAAAGATATCTAAGTATTAGAGGGGCAGGGAGTCCGGTGTATTCATACAACGGGAAGCAAATATTTATTAAGACTTCGATTACCGGTACATCTCAAATATGGATGATTGAAAAACCTTTGCAATGGCCTACTCAAATTACTTATTTTCAAAACAGGATAAAATCATACAGCTACTCACCAAGAGAAGACCTCATCGTATTTCAAAAAGATGATGACGGTTCTGAAAGAGACCAGATTTATTTGATGAAACCCGATGGAGATGAAATCAAAAATATTACAGATAATGACGATGTAAAGCATCGTTTTGGATTCTGGAGCGAAACGGATGACGTTTTTTATTATTCATCGAATGAGAGAGAGAAAGCTTATTATGATATTTATTCTTATAATTATAAAACAAGGGAGAAAAATATAATTTTTATAAGTGATGATAGGAATTATCCCAGTACTGTTTCACCCGATGGAAGATACATGATTATATCGAGGAGTTATTCTAATTTTGATAACGATCTTTTTTTGCTAGACCTTCATACAGGTGAATTGGATAAATTAACGGAATATGGATCAGAGAATGAACCGTCACGCACTTATGCAAGGGAATGGTGTAAAGACTCAAAAGGATTTTATTACATTAGTGACTACGGCAGGGATTTTATGAATCTTGGATATTATGAACTAAGTCAGAAAACATTTATGTATGTCGATCATGTACCCGATAAGAATTTCATAGTGAATCAAGAAAATCTCAATAAAGATATAACTCAAGTGGAATTTTCCAGAGATAGATCGTTAATTGCTTACGTATTAAATTATAATGGTGTAGATGAAATTGTAATAATAGACTTATTAAATAAAAAAGAAATTCAAGTACCGGAGAAAATTAAGAATTGCAATATTAACTCATTAGTATTTTCTAACGATGGGGGAAAATTACTCGTAGCTTATAATAATTATAAATCTCCAACTATCGTATCGCAGTATGAAATTAATACAGGAAGTTTCGAACAAGTAACGAGTCCATCTTTATTTGGAATTTCGGAAGATTCATTTATTGAACCAGAACTTGTTACCATTAAGAGTTTTGATGATCTTGAAATATCGGGATTTTTATATCTTCCGCATGAAGCTAAAATGAATTCGGATTTACCGTGTATAATTGACATTCACGGTGGTCCGGAAAGTCAATCTGATATTGGATTTAATTCATTATACCAATATTATCTCAGCAGGGGATATGCCGTATTAGCACCGAATGTAAGAGGCTCAAGAGGTAAGGGTAAATATTTTGCAAGTCTCGATAACAACAGGTTAAGAGAAAATTCAGTTGCCGATATTGCCGAATTCACAAAATATCTAATTTCGACAGGGTATGTTAATAAGGAGAAGATAATCGTAATGGGCGGAAGTTACGGTGGTTATATGGCTTTAGCATGTTTGACATTATATCCGGAGCTATTCGCTGCGGGTATAAGCAGGGTTGGAATTTCAAATTTCATAACCTTCTTATCAAACACAGCTGAATACAGGCGGGAAAACCGGGAAGCAGAGTATGGTAGTCTTTCATATGATTTTGGCTTTTTAGAAAGTATCTCACCAATAAACAAAGTTGATAGAATTAAAGCACCCCTCTTATTGATTCACGGAGAAAATGATCCACGTGTCCCTGTGAATGAAGCTGAACAAATATACGAAGCAATAAAATCAAAAGGGGGTGTTGTTGAGTTTCTAAAATTTGAAGATGAAGGTCATAGTTTGAGCAGGTCGGATAATAGGTTAACAGCTTATAAAAAAATTGTGGAGTTTATTGACAAGCATGTTGAAAAAGAATGAATGGAATATTTTTACTTAAATGTATCTGTGTTTATCTGTGTTAAGCTAATGTGAAAAATTCTATATTATCGTAATAGTGATGTCGGATTACATCTGCTCTAACAAGATTTACTAATGTTCTGCTCGCCCTCCTTTCAGAGATGTTCACAAGTTTTTTAAATCCCTTTACAGTTATTCTATCATGCTCTTCAAGAAATTCAAAAAGAGCTTTCTCAATCTTTCCAACGGTTATTTTTAAAGGTTTTGAATTATTGTTAGAATTTTTTAAGATGTTTATAGTTTCTTTCGAGGCTAATATACTCTTATCATTATATCTCACATAAACTTTTTTTTGTTCGGTATCATCATCAAAAATAATTCTATGTGGTTTTCTGTTGCTTTCTTTAATTAAAACTACAACTACGTCAACGTTCTTGAGGCAAATAATTTCCGACGAGTATTCTATCTCAGGTTCACAATAAAATTGGGCGGCGGTTTTGATAAGCTCCAGCTCTCCTTTCTCACTTTCGACTCCTATAATTCTCCTGTCATCATCTACTCCAAATAAAATGTACCCACCCTTTGAATTTGCAAAGGCTATCATCTCTTTAGCAATTTTTAATGGAGAAGAGAATTTTCTCTTAAACTCAACATTTGAATTCTCACCTTCTTCAATAAGCTTATAGAGTTCGACTAAATACATTAATAGAAAATTAAATTAGAATTTTATTTTTAAATTCTATTTCGAAAAAATATGTTTGAATATGAGCTTTGTATAATGTTTTTACCTGATGTTTGTTATTCACAAAAATTAATTCTTATGAGCTAAACTGTCCATATAATCCTGGAGTATTATCTGTGCAGCAGTGCTGTCAATAAGTCCTTTATTCTGCCTTTTTTTCTTTTTGAGTCCTGATGAAATAATATTTTGCTTTGCAAGATTACTCGTGAGTCTTTCATCGAATAAAACAACGGATATTGTTGGCGAATTATCTTGAAGTACACTTTCGAGCTTTTGTTTGAATTTTTCGACTTCTATTGTCTGTGAGGTTTTCTCGGATTTAAAATTTAATGGATATCCTAAAATGATCCTGGATATTTTTTCCTGTTTGATCAACAATAGTAAATTAATATATAGACTATTATCATTATACAGGAAATCTCTTGAGAAGGAATATTTTTTATCTTCATCACTAACAGCTATACCAACCCTTCTCAAACCATAATCAATACTAAGATATTTGGTTTTATCTAGCAAAAATTTTTAATGTAATTCAATTCTGTTCTTAGCAGAACTAATCATCCATTTTTTGTTTTAAGAAGCTCTTGAGGATCTTCCCGGGTTTGAAATGCATTTTCCTTCTCCCGGGTACGTATACGAATTCTCCGGTTTTTAAATTTCTTGCTTTTGGTTTCGGTTTTGTTTTCTTAACTTCGAAGACTCCAAAATCTCTTATCTCGATCCTGTTTATTGGATCTGCCGACATTATTAATTCTCTAAGTGATTCGAAAAGTGAGTCAACGATTAATTTTTTTGATATTCTCTTACCGGATAGTTTCATTTCTATTTTATCTTCAACGTCTTTTCGTGTTAATGTTTTCACTCTTGCCGGTCTAGGTTTTTTAGTTTGCCCGAGACCTGGGTTTGTGATTTCATTATTTTCCATGATTTTTTTCTCCTATTATTTTGAAAAATCTAATTAAATATAAATACGATGAAAACAATATTAAAGTTGTGGAAATATAGTAAAGAAAACTGTTTATCTCAGATAAAAGTTCACTGTTAATAATTGCAAACAATAAAATTAATCCAATACTGAATACAGCTAACTTACCGGGGTAATTAGACATCAATGTGATTTTCTTTTTATTCTTTAAGTAAATTCCAAAAGATAGAATCAATAAATCTCTAAGTATGACAATCAAGATAAACCATGTTGGAATAAGTCCTTTAAAATAAATAATTAATGCGATAATTACTACAGATATTTTATCTGCGAGCGGATCGATAATTTTACCAATGTCAGTAACCTGGTTAAGCCTTCGGGCTATATATCCATCTGAAAGATCAGTAACATACATTAGAAACAACAAAAATATAACAATTGTATTACTTTTTTCAAATCGATAAATAAGAAGATAACCAACCGGTATGATCAGTATGATTCTAAAAATTGATAAGAGGTTAGGTATATAAAAAATTTCTTTACTCATTAAATAATTATTATGTGTCTGTTAACTCTTCTCGGAGTTAATATAAAAAATTAAATGTTTAAAAAAACTGTATAATATAGTTTGAAAAAAAGTTATATTTGTTAGATTTCAAAAGAAGAATTTAACAATGAATAAGATTTATTTTGATAATGCAGCTACGACAAAGATTGCACCCGAAGTATATGAAGCAATGCTTCCTTATTTGGAAGAAAATTTCGGTAATGCATCATCGATTCACACCTTTGGTAAAACTGCGAAAGTAATACTCGAAGGTGCAAGAGATATAATTGCTGATTTTCTCGGGGCAAAACCAAAGGAAATATTCTTTACGAGCGGAGGTACTGAATCGAATAACTTTGCAATTAAGGGTTTGTCATATAGATTTTTGAATTCCGATAAGAATCATATCATAACAACTACGATAGAACATTCTGCAGTAATTGAGATTGTAAATTACCTTAAAGATAGATTCGGATTTTGGGTTACATTTGTAAAACCTGATAAAGATGGAAACATTACATCCGATTCGATACAAAATGAAATTAAACCGGAAACATTTCTC
>JADHVP010000015.1 GCA_016783945.1 Ignavibacteria bacterium | reverse complement strand
GAGCCGGGATATAATTTAACAAAATCTCTTCTTTCGGGTTTCATTACCAAGTATAAAATAAATTTTGTCATAGCGAATGGCGAAAACATTTCGGGTGGTATGGGTCTTCTTGAGAAAGATGCAAAGGATCTTTTGGAACTCGATATAGATGTTCTAACCGGTGGAAATCACACGATGGATAAACTGCAAGCCCACAGGTATATTAATCAAGCAGAAGATGTGATAAGACCTATGAATTATCCTCGTGGTGCATACGGATTCGGGTTTGGTGTTTATTCTGTTCCGGGTTTTGAATGCAAAGTTGGTGTTGTAAATCTGCAGGGAAGAGTATTCATGAAAGCAATCGACTGCCCCTTTAGAAGTTTTGATTGGGGTTACGAAAAAATAAAGGAAAAAACAAATATTATTATTGTTGATTTTCATGCGGAAGCTACTTCTGAGAAAATTGCTTTTGGGTGGTATGTTGACGGAAGAGCAACTGCTGTGCTCGGGACTCATACTCATGTTCAGACTGCAGATAGTCATTTACTTCCCGGGGGTACTGCGTACATTACAGACGTGGGAATGACAGGTCCTTATGATTCTGTAATTGGAATGAAGAAAGAGCAATCTATAAAGAGATTTGTCTATGCTACCCCGCAAAAGCACGAAGTAGCGACGGATGATCTTAGATTTGCGGCTGTGCATTGCGAAATTGATACGGAAACAGGAAAGGCTTTATCGATTAATAGGATTTTATATCCGGAGTTTTGAAATCAATTTTCAATTCGCACTTTTTAATTTTCAATGAATTTACAATTTACAATATACAATTTGCTATTATTAATTTCTTTTAATAATCTTCTACGATATGATAATTGAAAATTAAAACATTTGATAATTGAATGAAAATTAAAAATTGAAAATTAATAATTATTATTGCGTCTATGAAAAAAATGAAAAGTGTTCCATTGAACGATGAACTTTACAATTACATTCTTGAGAAGTTCGTACCCGAAGACCCTGTACTCGAAGAGTTAATTAAAGAAACAAAAGAATCGGGTTTTCCTATGATACAAATTGCACCCGAACAAGGGAAGTTCCTTTATCTTGTTTGTAAAATGATCAACGCACAATCAGCTCTCGAGATTGGAACACTTACGGGTTACAGTGGAATTTTTATTGCCAGAGGTCTTAGCGATAATGGTAAACTTACAACTGTAGATATTAAACCAGAGCATATCGAACTTGCGAAAAAATATTTTAAGAAAGCTGGTGTGGAGAATAAAATTGATGCAGTGGTATCTGAAGGATTAGACTATATGAAATCCGCAATCGAAGCTTCAAAGAAATATGATTTGATCTTTATCGATGCTGAAAAGATAAACTATCCGAATTATTTTGAGCTCGCATTTAATTTGTCTCATGAAGGAACAATTCTTGCGTTTGATAATACACTAAAACACGGAAATGTTGTTGAAGATCCGGGAGATGATGATAATCTCAGGGCAATTCAAAAGACGAATGACTTGATGGCTACAGATGGTAGAGTAGAATCACTCTTGCTGCCTATCGGTGATGGTATAACGTTTGGCGTTGTAAAAATATAATTCTTTTGTTAAAATGCTTCATTGTAAAAACATAAATTATAAATCTTTTTTATAAATAAAAAATTAGCGAAATGAAAATTAAAATTTTTATTACCTTAGTGTCGTTGTACATGACAATATCTTTGGCATTTTTAAGCACAGGATGTGATGAAGGTGCTGAGACACCGGATACACTCACAGCAGATACTACTATTGATTCGAATGTATTAGAATTTGATAATAGAGTCATAAATGAATACTTTGATGATAATTCCAGGAGTGCCATGAATTTATTAACGGGTGTTATTGTGGCTGAAACAGATGGAAATAAAGACATACAATTGAGAGATTCGAGTGGTATGAGGGTTAATTTTTTCCTTAGGTCAGGAGATTTAGCTCTAAGGATTCCAGGTTATGAAACTGATTTAGGACAGTTTATTGCTTATGATAACATATCCGAATCAGAGTTTGACACATTATCTAAAATAACAAACCTTGGTACTACACTTGAACCTTCAGATTTTACCAGACAAAGTACAGAAGAGTATTCAAATCCTAAATACATCAGAACACCTTTAACTCAAAATACGGTCTACTCATTTTATCTGATAGGTAAGAAACAATCTTTAGGTGTTACGGTTTATGGAATGCTGAGATTAAGATCTGCATATATACAAAGTAATGAGTTCAGATTAGCAGTTGATGTAAAAATAAATATCGCAGGGCAAAACCAATTCAGGCGTATGACTATAACGCAGAATTAAGAAATAATACTTTCAAAGAATTGTAGATTTTAATAACCCGCTTTTTGCGGGTTTTTTTTATTTCTAATAGTTGTTTTTGTAAATTAAGATTGTTATTATTACTTAGAAGTTCAGAAATGGTTGTATAATAATTATCCATTAATTATGAAAGCAATCATTAAACACCTAAGTTTTACCAAGAATGAGATCAGGGTTTTATTACTCATCGTATCTGTTCTGGTAGCAGGATTTAGTATAAAGTATTATAAAGAAGTTTTAACCAAACCAGATACAGAGTATGACTATTCCGAATCCGACAGGAATTTTCTTGAGAAGTCAAGGAACATGTTACTTGGTTCTTTAACGGGAGATGATTCTACATTTACGGATGAGGAAAGAAAGTTGATTGATAGTCTGCAGGCTTTGGAAGACAGTCTTGACACAGATGATTATAGTACGGATAAGAAAAACACAAGCAACAACGAACTCAAAGAAAAGAGTATAAACATAAACACCGCTACCAAAGAAGAGTTGATAGCTATACCGGGTATAGGAGATAAAATTTCTGACAGGATAATAATTTACAGAGAAGATAATGGAGGGTTTAAGAGTATTGAGGATATTATGAATGTTAATGGAATCGGGAAGAAAAAGTTTGAAAAGATGAAAGCGTACATCACAGTTGAATAATTTAATAATAGACAATTGGAAACTTTAGTAATTGAATTTACTGAGAAACAAATTAGGTTTATAAAGATCAGTGAAAAGAAAGAGATATTGTATACCGATGAGATAAACTCCATCCTTGATCTTAACCAGGATTTTTCGGATCACAAGATTAATAAAGACATCGTCTCAGAAACTCGTGATGTAATATGTAATCATTTAGAGGAAAATAATATTAGTTCGAAAAGTGCAGGTGTTTTACTAAATACATCTCACTCTTTTTTGAATGTGGTGCCGATAGATTATAATGAGGATAAGGAAAGTATCAGATCACAGTTGTTATGGGAGCTCTCGAATTATTTCCCGGGTAGTTATAAAAATCACAGGATCAGTTATCATAAATTAAATCGTAATGATCATCCAGGTAACGTAAAAGACACTTTGTTAATTGCTGTGGAGAACAGTAAAATTGATTTGATAAAAAATATATTTGAAGCCTGCAACTTAAAGATACATCTTACGGACATAGACCAGTTTGCTTCGGAGAAATTCATTAGAGAAGTTTATATCCAGAAGTTGAAAGACAATGGAATAATATTATTGGGTTGTAAGAATTCCAGAATTGATATGAGCATCATAGATGAAAAAAGTTTGATTTATTACGATTATGTTTTATTCGCAGGAAACGAATTTCAAGAGGGATTAAGAGCATTGGTTGATAAATTGAATGTCGTTGGGAATGCTTTTGACAATATAATTCTTTACGGAGAAGACTATACTATTGATGCATGTAATTACCTGGCATCTAATTATAAAGAGTATAACGTAGAGCTTTCAGATCCATTTAAAAAATTCAATTACAAAGGAGACAAAAAAGAAATTACGAACAATGCTTTTATGTACACTGCGTTAGTAGGTTTAGCATTAAAGTGTGTTTGATTTAAATTATGAGAATCATATCAGGTGTTTTCAAGAGCAGGTTAATAAAAATTAGTGGTAACGATAAGAATGTAAGACCAACAACCGATAGAGCGAGAGAATCATTATTCAATATTTTATCTAACAGAATAAATTTAAATGGCAAAACCTGTCTTGATCTTTTTTGCGGGACAGGAAGCTTTGGACTGGAGTGTCTTTCGAGAGGAGCGAAGGAAGCATTTTTCGTTGATAAAAGAATTAACAATGTTAAAGAAAATATTAGTGCTCTGGGAGTTGAGAATAAAAGTATCATAGTCAGAAAAGATGCTGTATTATTTATCAAGAATTATGTGAAGGATGAATTTGACATTGCTTTTGCAGACCCACCATATGATTTTAAAAGGTACAGAGAATTGATTGATGAAATTTCAAACTTAAAGATATTATTTATACTCGAACACTCAGATAAATTTGTTTTAGAGGAAACAAATAAAGAGAAAGTATTCTTACATAAAAAACTTGGTGACACTAACTTTACATTCTTTGATTTTAGATAATGAGTGAGCAGCGTGGAACTATCATCCTAATCATTTTATAGTAAGATAATAAACTTCAAAATATATTGAATTGAAAAAAATCACAGCAGTTTACCCAGGAACGTTTGACCCGGTAACATACGGTCACCTTGATATTATTGAAAGATCATCTTCATTGTTCGATAAAATTATTGTTACAATTGCATTGAACACTAATAAGATACCGATGTTTACTAAAGAAGAACGAAAAGACATGTTAGTGAATGTTACTAAAAAGTTTGATAATGTGGTAGTCGATGATTTCAATGGTTTACTTGTGGATTACGTTTTAAAAAAGAAAGCATCTGTTATTATTAGGGGTTTGCGAGAGATTTCAGATTTTGAACATGAATTTCAGATGTCTTTGACTAACCGGAAACTTGAACCTTCTATCACGACTATTTTTTTAATGCCAAACGAAAAGTACACCTATCTAAATTCATCTCTTATAAGGGAACTTGCATCATTTAAAGCTGACGTGAAATGTTTTGTACCTGTTTATGTTTTTAAAAAACTTAAGCAGAAATTTGAAGGTGAGTAATTTTACAGAACAGTGGACAGGTCAGTGTCTTTGTATTTGTTTTCCGAGAAATATTTTAAAATATTTTCAAAGTCGTTTTCATCCGCATATCCGGGGAAATTTCCTATTACCTCCCCGTTGTATTTAAAACTAATCACATTGCCATCGGAATTAAGAAAAACATGGGTTGGATAACCTGTAACTCCAAATTGTTTTGCTAATTCGCTGGCTGTATATTCTTTTCCATTATACTTGTATTTCTCACTTCCCTGAGCATTTAATTTAATGTATATGAAGTACTTTTCTATTAGACTCTTAATTTTATCAGTTCCGTATACAGAGCTCATTTTTTTGCACCAGTTGTCAGAATCGATGCAAATATTGATTAATGCTTTTTTGTTCTGTGATTTAGCTTTATTTAATCCCTCGTTGAAACTGTATGATGTTTGAGAGAACACATTGGAAAAAGCCAACGTTATTCCTATTATTAGTGCTGCTACTAATAATGTTGAATGTTTCATTAATTCTATTTTTGTTTTAATAAAAAATACACCGAATCAATCATTACTAAACTCAATACTATTAACTCAAACAAGCTAAAGATGTTTCCATGTAATATTAACGATTTTTAATTGAAAATTGCAACCCAAATTATAAGAATAAATTATTTTATATATTTTGGAGTATTCCGAGGGAAAGGAGAATTAGAATTATTATTCCGAGGACAATTCGGTATACAATAAATAATAAAGTACTCTTTCTTTTCAAGTACGAAATAAGAAAAGCAATAGAATAATAACCAACAATACCGGATACAATTGTTGCAATTAATAAACTCAGTAAACTCTCGTTTAATAGTTCTTGTCGTTCGGTGTATAGTTCATACAGACCGCTCAGCCCAATTGCCGGTATACTTAAGAGAAAGGAATATCTTGCAGTAACATCTCTTTTCAGTCCACAAAAAAGACCTGCAGTAATTGTGACCCCGCTTCTTGAACTTCCGGGTATCAGTGCAAGGGCTTGAGCTAATCCAATTATAATACCATCTTTGATTGTGATTTCTGAAAAATCTTTTTTCCTTTTAGTAACTTTTTCGGCGATGTATAAGAGTATTGCAAGAATTATTAAAGCACCGCAAATAACATAGAGACCTCTCGCATCACCTTCTATAAAGTTTTTCAGAAGCAAACCACATATACTTATTGGTATTGTTCCTATAATAATAAGAATAAAAATTCTGGAATATGGATCAGTGAAACAATTTTTGTTTTTGAATGCATTAAGGAATCCTTTAATTAAAGCGACTATATCATTTTTAAAATATATCAGAGTGGCAACTAATGTTCCCATTTGGATGACTGCTGTAAATGCAGCTCCTTCATCTTCCCATCCAAGTAATGCAGGTATAACTCTGAGATGTGCTGTACTGCTAATGGGGATGAATTCGGTTAAACCCTGAGTAACTCCGTAAACAATTGCTCTTAATATTTCGTCCATTAAATTCTCAGTTTAAAAAATAAAAACCTCTAAACCTATTCTTAAACCTAAACCGAAACTGCTCAAGTTAACCTTCTGATTATTAAGATTGTTCAACACGGTGTTGTTTTCATCTTTGAGATCGGATTGGAAACTTTTTGTTATAAAAGTGCTAAAGTATCCCGCAACATTCTTACTTATCTGAGCATTCAGAATTCCTTCTAATTTTAAACCCAAACCCCCGGATGTATAGCTCTTTTCAAGAGAATATTCCTTAACCCTTAATTCGGAGATAATGTAACCTGCACCTGCTCCGAATTTTATAAAACTGTATTCCTGTGGGATGATATAGTATACTGTTAAGAAGGGCTGATGACTGAAATAAGAATAATCATAATTAGGAAACCACGGAATGTTTACACTCTTTAGGAAATATGAGTAGTCAGCTTTTAAGGAAACGTTTTTAGATATCTGACGTTCAACCCCACCAAAAAATTCGAGTCCTGTTGAGAAATTAGAGAATCGTTCAGTTTGCGGAACGGTGTTATAGTTCGGTATTTGTAATTCTGCGAAATCTACAAGTGATTTATTATCGCAATAGCTTATGCCCATCCCGAATGAGAATGAGAAATATTTTGATTTTTTGTTTTGCTGTTGGAATGAAACCCGGTTTGAGTCTAATGCAAGAGAATTACTTGTTGCTACAAAAAGTATGAGTATCGAGAAAATAAGTATAAGTGTTCTAATCTGATTTGTCAGCATAAAATAATTTATTATAAAAGAGTTTTAAGCATCAATGTTTGCATACTTGGCGTTACTTTCAATGAACTTTCTCCTTGGCTCTACTTCTTCACCCATAAGCGTCCTGAACATTTTATCAGCAGCAGCAGCATTTTCATTTGTTACCAGAAGTATCGTTCTCGTTTCAGGATTCATTGTTGTTGACCAGAGTTGTTCCGGGTTCATTTCACCCAGACCTTTGAATCTTGAAATTGACACATTTTTGTTTTCGGATACCTGAACAGTCTCATCACCCTTTTGTATATTCTTTTTGCCAACCTTCAATGATTTTAAGATATCATCTCTTTCTGAATCATCGTAAGCATATAATTCGGTTTTCCCTTTTTTGATTTTATAAAGTGGAGGTTGTGCTATATACAACTTTCCCGTATCGATAATTTCCTTCATATGTCTGTAAAAGAATGTTAGCAGTAGTGTTCTTATGTGTGAACCGTCAATGTCAGCATCACACATTAGTATCACCTTACCATACCTCACTTTGGATTCGTCAAACTCATCAGAGTTACCAAGACCTGCACCCAGAGCGGTAACTATCGAACGAATTTCTTCATTCTCAACTATTTTATTTATTCGTGCTTTTTCTACGTTGAGGATTTTTCCTTTCAAGGGCAGGATTGCCTGAAACCTTCTATCTCTTCCTTGTTTTGCCGAACCACCAGCGGAATCACCCTCAACGAGATATATTTCGCATTGGGCAGGGTCTGTAATTGAACAGTCTGCAAGTTTACCGGGTAATCCGGAAATCTCGAGTGCATTTTTTCTTCTTGCAAGTTCTCTTGCTTTTCTTGCGGCTTCCCTGACTTCTGCTGCCCTGAGACATTTTTCAATTATCTTTTTTGCATTAGATGGATTTTCATCAAGGTAGTTGTTTAACTGCTCACTGCAAATTGACTGCACTATACCTTTTACTTCACTGTTTCCAAGTTTCGTTTTCGTTTGCCCTTCGAATTGTGGTTCTGGTACTTTAATGTTTAAAACGCATGTAAATCCTTCCCGGAAATCGTCACCGGTAAGAGTGGTTTTATCACTTTTGATGATTCCATTTTTTAAACCGTAATTATTCAGCGTTCTCGTTAAGGCAGACTTGAATCCTTCTAAATGCGTGCCTCCTTCGTGTGTGTTAATATCATTAACGTATGAATAGATGTTATCATTATATGAAGCATTATATTGAAACGCTACTTCAACTTCAACGTTTTCCCTTTCATCAGAGATATAGACAGGTTTTCCCGATATGGATTTTTCGTTTTCGTCCAGGTATTTTACGAAGTCAACAATTCCACCTTTAAAGCGAAATTCATTACTCTTACCGTTACCGTTTCTCTCATCTTTGATTGTTATTATGAGGTCTTTATTTAAATAAGCAAGTTCTCTTAATCTCTCTTCAATTGTTTCATATTTAAAGTTAATATTCTTGAAAATTTCTTTATCGGGATAAAACGTTATCCTGGTTCCTGTTTTACTTTTTACTTTACCCGTAACTTTCACGGTAGACTCAGGTTTTCCCCTAAGGTATTTCTGATAGAATATCTTCCCGTCTCTGTATACTT
Organism: Ignavibacteria bacterium; assembly: GCA_016783945.1. Taxonomy (GTDB): domain Bacteria; phylum Bacteroidota; class Ignavibacteria; order Tepidaquicellales; family Tepidaquicellaceae; genus BS750m-G4. The sequence goes on along the minus strand of JADHVP010000015.1, from coordinate 33,606 downwards.
CTGCTATTAAGTATTCACTCAACGCATTAACAACCGAAACACCAACACCATGAAGTCCACCCGAAACTTTATATGTATCCCGGTTGAACTTTCCTCCTGCATTGAGTTGTGTCATCACTACCTCGAGTGCTGAAATTTTTTCCGTTGGATGTTTACCGGTAGGAATTCCCCGACCGTTATCTTCGATAGTTATTGAACCATTTTTATTAAGCACTAAACTAATCTTATCACAGTACCCAGCAAGTGCTTCATCGATTGCATTGTCAACTACTTCATAAGTGAGGTGATGTAGACCTCTTGCTGCAGTATCACCAATGTACATCGCGGGTCTTCTCCTCACATGTTCAAGACCTTTTAAAACCTGTATGTCACTTTCTTTATATTCTCTTGGTGTACTTTCTGTAGTGTTTGTTTTTTTATTTTCCTTTGGCATATTTTGTTTCTTGTTATTAAAAACGTTATATAAATACTATTTCTTTAATGATTTTTCTTTTCTTTGAAGGATTCAAATTATCGTTGAGCTTTTTAATAATTTCGGTTTTTCTTGATGACAACTCATATCTCCAAACGGAATTTTCAACACTAACGAACAGTTTGTTTTTCCTTACTTCAACAGGTGTTGAGAATTTTGCTATTGTTTCCCCTACGCATTCTGTCCAAACCTTGAGTATCTTTAACTCATGCATTCTTGCATCTAAGCCAATATATTTCATAAAATCATCTAACTCATCTTTTAAACAAATTGTCTTATTTAATCTTGTTTTTGTGTCTATTCGTTTCATTGTTCTTAAGCTTTAATCAATTGACCGGAACACATCCATTCAAAACTTTATAAGTTGATATTTCATTGTCATCATAAAACTTTTCTATACTGGATTTATATTTGATATCAGTTGTTGTTAGAAAAATCTGTCCATAATCCTTTAAATGAGAAATTATCTTTGACACGCGATTAGAATCAAGTTCCGACAATAAATCGTCCAACAATAAAATCGGATTTGTTGCCTTCTTTTCTTTTAAATAATAATACTCAGCTAATTTAAGTGCTATCACAAAAGTTTTATGTTCACCCTGTGACGCATAAATTTTTAATTCAAATCCTGATTTGTTTTCTGCAGCTTGTTCATCATTTTTCATTAACCTAAAAATGTAATCATCCCTTTGAGGACCTATGAGAGTTAGTCCGCGATCAATTTCTTCGTTCATTCTTTGGTCTAAAGAGTTACTTAACGTTTTTGTGATCATGTCTTTGTCATATTCTCCTAATCTTTCAAAGTCAATCTCACCGAACAATTCAGAATAATAACTCATTGAAGCCTTGTCGTTATTTGTAATCAGAAACCCGAAATTTTTTTCAAAGAAACTTCTAAACTCTATTAAAAATATTAACCTTCTGAAAATAATATTCGAAGAGATCTCAACGAACTTTTCATTATAAGAACATAACAAATCGCTTAATTCGTTTCCTGTGTAAGCATTAAAATACAGATTGTTTTTTAATAAGGCATTCTTTTGTCTTATTAGCTTACCAAGATCCTTTAAGAAATCAAGGTATAATCTGTTTGTTTGAGAAATCAATATATCAAAGAACTTCCTTCTTTCTGAAGGATTACCGTAAGTTAAATTCAAACTTTGTGGTGATAAATAGACTACAGGAAATTTACCAAATATATCGGAAGAGTAGCGAGTTACTTTTTCCTTATTTACATGAAATGTTTTTTTCTTAATAGTGGAATTATAATTCAGAAAAACATGAAATACATTTTGCAGGTCATTTTCATATTCTCCTTCAATCTGGAATTCTTCCTTTCCAAATTTTACACAATCATGTTCCGATGCTCCCAAAAAACTTTTCCCAAAGGATATAAAAGATATTGCTTCTAATATATTTGTTTTTCCTTGTCCGTTATCCCCGTATACATAATTAAACTTGCCATTAAAATCTAATTCTTGTTCTTCGTAATTTCTGAAATCTCTTAATATAATCTTCTTTAATATCAATCCTTATAATAAATTCTTGTTCCCGTTTCAATATTACGGGATGCTTATCCTACTCTGACTGGCATTACAAGTTCCATAAAATCTTCATCGGGAGATTGCTCTGTAGGGGTTGCTATTGCCGCTTTAGATGGAGTATTAAAGTCAAAATTAATTTTATCGGTTTGTATGTGTGAAACACAATCTATTAAATAACTCGCATTAAACGCTATACTGAATGGCTCTTCGTCAAAATTTACATCACTCGAATCTTTCATTCTAAATTCACAATCTATTGTTTCTTCACCCTCTGCTCCAATTTCCGGATTATCTGCTTTTATTGTTATTGAACTGTTTGTGATTTCAAGTTTCACCCTCTTTGTTATATCATCTGCAAATATCAATGCCCTTCGCAAGGAATTCTCAATATTATTTTTGTCTATTATTAGTAATTTGTTGTTGTCTAATGGTATGACAGTCTCGTAGTTTGGAAACGTATCATCGATAAGTTTTGAATATATATCTACATCGTTGAATTTAATTCTAATTAAATTCTCATCATATTCAACAACCGAGTCTTCGTTGTTATTCAATCTTAATATTAGTTGACAGGTTTTTAAAGGGACAATAATCTTATGATCTGCGGGGTTATCATGTGTGAAATTAGTCTTAATTATTTTGCCAAGTCTGAACCCATCTGTTGCAACAAATCTTAATTCATTTTTGCCGATGTCGAAAAGTATGCCCGACATGTTCCTTCTAATCTCATCATTGTTAACAGCATGAATAATTTTTGAGATGAATCTTCTAAGAATGGAACCATCTAATTCGATTTTGTTAAGATTTTCTTTTTCTTCCGGAGTCGGAAAATCTTCCGGGGGTTCACCCGATAACGAATACTTTCCATTCTTTGTTTTAAGTGTTAACTTATTCTTTTCATTAACATCGACACTTATGTCTGCTGAAGTAAGGGTTCTGCTAATTTCCAAAAGACGTTTAGCAGGAATTGCAACCTTTCCATCTTCCGAACCTTCTACTTCAACGGTAGTACGTACAAAAATTTCTAAATCAGACGCAAGCAGTTTTAGTTTATTGCCCTCAAGTTCAAATAAAATGTTATCTAAAATAGGTAGAGTGGAACGTGTAGGTATTACTGAACTTAATTTTGTAAGAGAATTTACAAACTGTTCACCTTTAATATTGAATTTCATTTAATTACCCCGAAAGAATAAAAATTATAAAAATATTTTATTAAAATACCTATTATATATCCAATTTTCAATCCATTGTATGTGCATCCTGTCTTAGAATATGAAGGATAAGTTACTAATTTCTTTCATAATTATTATAGATAATAATTATATGTGTCAAATTATAATTCAACATGTAATATTTTGAAATAGTATGACTTTCTCCTTAGGAACCAGTGGTAAACTCCAAAGTAAAAATTGATAATTCTCCTCACTTGACTGATTTATATAAAATCAGTAGTTTGTAAATAAATCGAATTAAACTAATATTATTAATTTTAAAACTTGTAAAATGAAAACATTACTTTTATTTGCAATTTTATTTACTATATCTTTTTCGTGTTCCAATAAAAAACTGACTGAAAGCATTAAAAACGATAATGGCAATAGGCAGCATAATGATTGGAATACAATTCAGTATTTTTACAGAGAGGGTTCTGTTCCACCACCTTATTATCATGAGTATTCAATTGTGATAAACTCTGATGGTTCGGGCAATTTGAATTATCAATTTGATTATTCCAGTGAGAACCAACCACCTTTGCAATATACATTGACCTTTAGTGATGAACAAATGAAAAATCTTAATAAAGCTCTTTCGGAAAGCAAAGTTCTGGAGACAGAAATTAAAGCTCTACCCGATTCATTGCACCCGATTGGCGGGCATGTCCAAAGGATTAATGTTATGATTGTCGATCCAAATCCGGGTCTCGACCAGCCACCCAGGGTAATTGAAACTCCATATTTCCCCGAAAAGGAATTTGCCGTTGGATTGAATAATTTGTATGGCGTTATTAATAAGATGGTCCCGGAGAATATCTGGAATGAAATAAGTTCAAAGCAAACCGAGTATATTCAGCAGAATGAAAACAAATAATAACGTTTTATTTGGAGGATTTTTGTGTATTGTCGCATATGTTTTCCTATCGGTATTGTCGGCGATTAGTAAGCATCTTCAGGATATAGGATATTCAGTGTTTCAGGTAATCTTTTTTAGTTTTTTGTTTACCATTATCTTTTCCATACCCTGGGTTCTCAAGCGTGGTCTGAAGACAGCGTTCAAGACAAAATATCCAGTCATTATCATTTTAAGAAGTGTCCTTGGGTTTGCGGCATTTTCTATATTATTTCTTTCTGTTAAAGAAATTCCCTTAGTAGATTCATTAACATTGTTCAACACAGCTCCTTTATGGGTTCCATTTCTTGCTTTAATCTTTTTGAAAGAAAACTTTACTTATAAGATTTTTCTTTGTATTGTTTTAGGATTTCTTGGAATTGTCTTAGTGATACACCCCAGGTTTACTGCAATGAATTATTTAGGAGATACCGAAGCATTGCTAGCTGGGATTGGCGCATCTTTTGTAATTATTATCATGCGTTTTTTGAAAGACGAAGAACATCAAAGAGTTGTTTTATATTATGGAATAATATCAACTGTGGCAAGTTTCTTTTTTGTTATTAACACATGGAGAATGCCCATAGGTATAGAATGGTTATTATTGATTGGAGCTGGAATTTGCATGTATAGTATGCAAATACTTGCGACAAAGGCATTTCATTATGCAAAAGCAACTGTCATAGGTCCTCTTTCGTATTCATCGATAATTGCTTCCGGTGTAATTGGTTTAGTAGTATGGGAGCAGGTCCCATCTGTAACAAGTATAGCAGGAATGTTTGTAGTTATTGTTTCCGGTTTATTAATATTATATCTTGGTGTCAAAGAAGAGAGAATTAAAGTCGACACATATCATCACCATATCCCATAAGTAATGGTTAAAAAATTTAATGCATAATCGTTTTCGAAATATGGATTATTAGAGCAGGAATCATTTAACTATATACTAAACTATTAAACTTTATCTTAAAACACATAAACTTTTTGAAATCATGAAAACAGATGTTAAAATTTTATTACTGTCTTTCCTTTTGATTGTTTTCTTTCAGATGAATCTGTATCCAAATTCATATTTTACAAGCTTTCAAGGCAAGTGGACTTCCGTCGACGAAGACATCTCTCTTGACTTAGATTTATTTCAAACTGGAGATGAGTTAACAGGTTATCATTGTTCGGTAACAAAACATGCACAAAGAATTGATTGTGCCCTCGAGAGCGATGACATGGGTTATTCAATCGATGGCATAGTAAAAGGAAATCAAGCGAATGTAACTTTCCTAAGCACGTATTGTATGAAATACGGTAAAGCAAAAATTGTAATGCATGGAGATTATCTTTACTGGGAAGTTACAGAATTTCCGGATGGTGAGTTTTGGCTGCCTCTGTCAGCGATATTGAAAAGAGTTGACGAATAAAATACACTGGGAGTGTGAGGTAAAATTAAATTGGACTTACTGGCGAGTCACGGGAAACATTGTCTTGAACAATCCATGACTTCTTAAATCGGATTTATTTTCACCCCTTCTTTTGTATCCGTAATTTGGTATCCTTTTCTTTTAATTTCTTCTCTAATTTTATCCGCAAGCTTAAAGTCTTTGTTCGCCTTGGCTTCTTTTCTTTCTTTTGCTAGTTTTATTATTCCCTCAGGTATTATATATTCCTCTTTTTGAATCACAAGTCTTTCAAGTTCTAATCCTAAAACTTTATCGAAGTCATAACTTAGTTCCAGTTTTTCTTTTGGTGATAAGTCTTTATCTTTGATTGTATCCCATAAAACCGAAATACCTTCTGTAACATTTAAATCATCATTAATAGAATCAAAGAATTTTTCTTTATAGTTTTTGATTTTGTTTTCATCGACACTTGACCTATCATTTTTTATTTCTTCTTTAAGTCTAAGAATTCTGTTTTTTAAATTCCCATACCCGCTTTTCGCTGCGTCCATACCATCATAAGAGAATTTCAACTTCTTTCTGTAATGAGCATTGAGTAAGAAATACCGGTAATGCATTGCAGAGTAACCGTCATCTATTAATGTTTGAAGTGTAATAAACTCTCCTTTCGATTTAGACATCTTTCCTTTTTCTTCTATTAGCCACTCTCCGTGCATCCAATAGTTAACGAATTTTTCCTCATTGCAAGATTCTGATTGTGCAATCTCGTTTGTGTGATGAATGCTTATGTGGTCAACTCCACCGCAGTGTATATCATAATGGTTGCCGAGAAATTTTTTACTCATAGCAGAACACTCGATATGCCAGCCCGGGAATCCAATACCCCAGGGAGAATCCCATTCCATTTGCCTTTTTTCATCTTTAGGAGAAAATTTCCATAGTGCAAAGTCAGTTTTGTTTTTCTTCTCTTCCGAGAAAGAAATTCTCTTTCCTTCCTGCATACCTTCAATATCAAGTTTTGCGAGGTCAACATAGTTTGCAAATTTACTTGAATCAAAGTAAACACCATCTGATGTTTTGTAAGTGTATCCTTTTTCTTCAAGGCATTTGACCATGTCGATTTGTTCTTTGATATAGTCTGTCGCTTTACAATAAATATCCGGCGGAAGAATGTTCATAAGTTCAGCATCTCTTTTGTATACTTTTGTGTAATATTCTGATATTTCCCAAACAGTTTTACCTTCCCTTTTAGCACCCTCCTCCATTTTATCTTTGCCTACATCATCGTCCGAAACGAGATGTCCCACATCCGTAATATTCATTACATGCTTAACCTGAAAACCATTGTAAAGAAGCACTCTTTTCAGAATATCTTCGAAGAAAAAAGTTCTGAGATTTCCAATATGTTGATAATTATAAACAGTCGGACCGCAGCAATACATCCTGACTTTGCCGAGTTCGATTGGTATGAACTCTTCTGTATTTCGTGTTAAAGTATTATGAAGTTTTAATTTTTGCACGTTACAAATTATATTTAATCGAATTAAAATAAAATTCTAATTAAAATTCAACTTTATTATGTGCTCGAAACTTAGTAAGTTATTGATAGTTTAATTAACATCTAAATTTAAACTAAACCACAATGGAAAACCACACCAAAGCGAGTTATTTTTCATTTGCAATAATTTTAGCAGCAGGTCTTGTGATCGCTTCAATAATTCTTGCTAATACATGGAGCAGTGTCGCAAGCAGAAACGCTACTATAACAGTCACAGGTTCTGCAACAAAAGACATTCGTTCTGACCTTGCAGAATGGTCCGGAACATTTTCAAACGAATCATCTTCTTTATCCGATGCTTATGCTAAATTAAAAGAGAGCAATAGTAAAGTACGAGCTTACCTCATTGGGAAAGGGTTCGAAGAAGGAATGTTAAAATTTTCTGCTATTAATACGACCAATCTTTATTCGACAAATGCACAGGGTTATAAAACCGAACAGATCGTAGGTTATAGGTTATCGCAGGATGTTTCGATTGAATCTTCGGATGTTGATAAAATTGACAAGTTATCAAGAGATGCAACTGAGCTTATCAATCAAGGTGTAGAAATTAATTCATATCCGCCGCAGTTTTTCTACACGAAATTAGGCGATTTGAAAGTTGAAATGATCGGTCTGGCTTCAGAAGATGCAAAACTGCGTGCTGAACAAATTGCAAAAAGTACAAGCGATGACATTGGCGAAGTGCGTTCTTCAAGAACGGGTGTTATCCAGATTACATCGAAGAACTCAACCGATGTTTCGGATTACGGTATCAATGATACTTCTTCACTCGAAAAGAAGATAACAGCTGTTGTTAGTATTAGCTTCTCGATTGATTAATAATATTTAGTTTTTTACACGCAAACTTGTCTATTGATAGGTTTGCGTGTATTCATTTCGTGTAGTTATACAAAACTCATCTTTAATTAAAAACCAAACTCTGGAATATAATCGAAGGATAACAAAATTGCCAAAGTTAATTAAAAGCATCAAAATACCACACGTGTTTACATTGTTGACTGTTGTGGTTTTTATATGTTCTATTCTAACATACATCATTAAATCCGGTGATTACCAGCGAGAGACAAAGCAGATAGGAGCACTTACTCGCACTGTAGTAATTCCTGGAACGTATAAGGAAATACCAAAGAATTATTCCCTGGAAGGTGTTGTAATTGGGAGAGAGGTGGAAGGTGAAGCATCACCTGTTAGTTTAGTTGATTTCCTCAGTGCCATACCTCGCGGAATGGAAGAAGCTGCGGACATTATATTTTTTATTTTTATCATAGGGGGTGTGTTCGGAATTCTTCAAAAGACCGGGACGATAATGGCATTTGTACAAAAACTCCTTGACTCATTTGGAGATACAGCTAATCTACTTGTTATTATTTTAATGACCTCCGTAGCAGTTGGTGCGTCTACACTCGGAATGGGTGAGGAGTTCATACCGTTGATTCCAATCTTCCTTATAGTTTCAAAAAAGTTAGGATACGACCGTGTGTTCGGGTTGGGAATTGTTTGGCTTGCGGCAGAAAGTGGATTTGCGGCTGCAACCACAAATCCTTTTACGGTTAATATTGCACAGGGTATTGCTGAAGTTCCCCTTAACAGCGGAATTGGTTTCAGGGTAATATTTTTTAGTATTGCGATGGCTATTACAATTTTCTACCTCTTGCGTTACGGTGCCAAAGTTAAAAAAGATCATTCAAAGTCTCTGATGCCTGATGATGATTTTTCTCTTTCGGATTTTTCTTTTGAAAAAGTTGTGTTCAGAAAAGAACATATATTCATTTTGATAGCCGGTGCAGGATTGTTTGCATTTATTATTTATGCTGTACAGGTATTCGGGTGGTGGATTAACGAGATGGCGGGAGGATTTTTACTAATAGGTTTTTCAGCAGTAATAATTTCACGTATGTCATTAAATAATGCGGCGAAAGCTTTTATTAAAGGATTGGAAGATATGGTGGTCGCTGCACTTGTAGTAGGGTTTGCACGTGGTGTGCAGGTTGTCCTGCAGGACGGACAAATACTGGATACTATCATTCATTTTGCCGCATTTCATTTACAGCAATATCACAATTTCGTTGCTGCGGGAGGAATGCTCGCATTCCAGACTTTCTTAAATTTTTTCATCCCGTCCGGCTCGGGACAAGCTGCTGTTACCATGCCTTTAATGGCTCCGCTGTCAGATTTAATAGGAATAACAAGACAGACTGCTGTGTTTGCTTTTACGTGCGGTGATGGGTTTTCGAATATGATAATTCCTACTTCAGGAACGTTGATGGCTGTACTTGCGATCGCAAAAGTTCCTTACACTAAGTGGCTAAGATTTGCTTTGCCTTTGTTCGCTATGCTGTTTTTACTCTCTGTGATATTTTTAATTATTGCGGTGGTTATTCATTATTAGGTCTTAAATAGATTTATGCTGGCTGGCAACAACTTTTGTTGCAGTGTGGCATTTAATTTAAAAAAAAATGTATAGAAAAACAGAAGACTTCATCAAAGACTGGGAAGCAGAAGAAATATTTACAATAAATATTTTTTCAAAAATAAATGATGAGATCAAGTTTGATAAAGTCAATGAAAACATTAGAACGTTAGATAGATTAGCATGGCATATTACTCAGACCCTAACTGAAATGCCGTTTAGAGCAGGTATTCTCAAAGAAGATTACCTTGAGAACAAACCTATTCCGAAGAGTTTTGGTGAAATTACAGACGTATACAAAGAGCACAGCAAAGAACTTATCAGTTTACTAAAAGAAAACTGGAGTGATTCTGATTTAACTGAAACAATAGAAGTATACGGACAGAACTGGCAGAAAAGAAAAATCCTGTCTGTTTTAATTAAACACCAAACACATCATAGAGGGCAAATGACTATTTTGATGAGAATCCTGAATATCGATGTACCGGGAACTTATGGACCTTCAAAAGAAGAATGGGTTAAATATGGTATGGAACCAATGGAGTAACTGAAGTTCGAAGAGTATAACTTGAAAGCATACAACATTTGCAACGGTTGCTGTGCTGACAAATCCTGGAAATACTTGATACTGATTCTAAGACCACCCGAAGGATATAAGTATCTTTTTGAAGAGGAAATGGTGGGGAGGTGAGGATATACTTGATTTGTTATTTGTAATATGTCATTGGATTTTAATTTTTAAATAATAAACATTATATTGCAAATAGAAATAATTCTAAAATAAAAACGTTATCAAAAAGAGAACTTCGAGAAAAGAAAAATATATTAGCTAGAGCAATATTTATAATCCTATTATTCCCAAGAAGTTGAATTTATAGAATGAGACAAATCGTAGAAATATTTCCCACCGAACGCCAAAGACTTTTTAATCGACTTGAAGATAGGTTGGAAACAGCTTACAACTTAAATCGTAAGGTAGTAAGTTTTCAGGCTAACAAAGATGAACCAATTTACCGCTGGTTCAAGTACAAAGAGGGATTTTCTGCTCAACTTGTTAAATATTTTTTCTCTGAATACTCACCCAAACCAGGTCGAGTATTCGATCCATTTGTTGGAGTAGGTACAACTTTGTTTGCAGGTCAAGAACTAGGTTGGGAATCCTTCGGTATTGAACTTTTACCTGTCGGAGTTTTTGTAATGCAAACTCGGAAAGCTGTTAATGAAATTGATCTTATTAAATTAAAAAATACAATAGAAAGTTTATGGACAGAACTTAGTAAAATTAAAATCTTTGACAAGCATATTAAACACATTTCTATAACGGAGGAAGCTTTCCCGGATGAGACAGAAATATCTTTAAATAAGTATTTAACCTATTGCTCCTCAATAAAGGACAAAAAAATACAAACTGTTTTACGTTTTGCAGCATTTGCGGTTTTAGAAGAAGTCAGTTACACAAGAAAGGATGGTCAGTATTTACGATGGGATTATCGTTCAAAAAGAGATCTTTCGGGTAAACCATTTAACAAAGGTAAGATTCTTACTTTTAAGGAAGCTGTGATGCATAAGCTAAATCAAATTGTAAATGATTTGTCAACTAACAAATCTGATTCCTTGTTTAGTATATCTGAAAATAATGGAAACGAAAGACCTCCAATAAATATCAGACAAGGTTCGTGCCTTGAAGAATTACCCAAACTTAATAATGATTTTTTTGATTTCATAATCACATCACCACCTTATTGCAATCGTTATGATTATACAAGAACCTATGCTTTGGAATTAGTTTTTCTTGGTTACAACAGTGAACAAGTTCGTAAACTTCGTCAAGAGATGCTATCATGTACAGTTGAAAATAAAGAAAAAATTGATTTTTTAAATCAACTTTATATTTCATATGGTAATCCCGAAATTTTTGGTAAAGTTCTTAATGTCTATGACAATTCAAATGCAATGACTGAGGTTAATTCGATACTCGAAGAACTTAACAAGCTTGGAAAACTTAATAATAACAACATACCAAGAATGGTGAAAAATTATTTTTTAGAAATGTGTTTTGTTATTTACGAAATGGCAAGAGTTACAAAAAGTGGTGGCTTTTGTGTGATGGTTAACGATAACGTTCGTTATGGAGGAGAAGAAGTACCAGTTGATTTAATACTTTCGGAGTTTGCTGAAAACTTTGGATTTAACATTAATAAAATTTTTGTATTACCCAAGGGAAAAGGTAACAGCAGTCAGCAAATGGGTATTTATGGCAGAACGGAAATCCGAAAAAGCGTTTATCTATGGCAAAAAAGATAAAAAATAAAAACTCTTTATATTTAAAGGATAAAGCAAGTAATATGAATTATAATCCTGATAATCAATATAGGTGTACAATAATTAGAGGAAAATCTATTTCTAAAATGGATGACCTTTTGCCCATATATTCAGAGATACTCAATGATATTTGCCCTATCCCTACTTCTCAATTTGCTAAAATTTTTGATTATAAACTTACTAAGTACATAAAGGACAACAAAAAGACAATTAGAAACCATAGAACCGAAAATGCAGGAAAACTTTTGGGAATGTATTTTGAAAAAGACGGCATCGTAAATATGACCGAAAGAACTCAGAAGTTCTTAAAGGACAATGATCAGCCAGCTTTATTTAAAAGTGTTTGTTTTAGATTTCAACAACCAAATGGTTCTCAGAAAATACAGACTATTCGTAAAAAGTGTGATACTAAGATATGTTTCAAGCCCTATCACTTTGTAATTAGAATTCTAAAAATAGCTAACGATAATGAAACCACATTAACAAAGAATGAGATTGCTTATTATGTTTTAAATTCATTAGATACCCTTCAGGGAAAAGTTTCACCAGAAACAGTGTATAACAGAATTATTTCTGATAGAAATAAAAAAATAATTAATAAGGTTGAAACTCCAGGTAAAGCATATTCATACTCTATACAGCATATTAACGAACAATATGATCATTTGGAACTTTCAAATCTTATACGTAAAGACAATAAACATATATGGCTAAATAATAAAGAGAAAAAAGCAATTGATACTTTCATTAAAGATTTTAATAATCCGATTTCTTTTAAGGTTTGTGAGTATAACCTTGAAGGAGATAAAATTGGAAATCAAATAACAAGAGATTGGCAGGAGTATTTTGGTCAAATAAGTAAAACGGAAATTAATTCTTTTTATACAACCTTAGATAGTTTAGATCTTCATAGGAAAGTATCTAAACCAATTTTAGATGCAGATTTATCTACAATTGAGCTTGGAGATGAGGGAGAGGACGTTGTTTTAAAAATAGAAAAGGATAGAGTAAAATCATTTAATCCTAGATTGGTTAACAAAGTAAACTATCATGGTAAGATGAAAGGACTAGGATATGATATCACATCTATTGAAGCGGACAGAAATCCAAAAAATCCTGAATTCTTTAGATATATTGAGGTAAAATCTACAAAAAGAGTTCATCCCCCAAAGTTTATTGAAATATTAGATTCCATTAACCTAACAAGAAATGAATGGGTTGCAGCAGAACAACATAGCAAGCACTATTATATCTACAGAGTCTATTTCACAAATCACGGTATTTTTATTAGTGTCATAAATAATCCTGTCAAGAAAAATGAAGAGAGGAAATTATTTGCAGTACCAATAAATTACAGACTAGAGTTTAATGACAAAGCAGTAGATGAGAAATTAATACTTTAATTATAACATTTATTTTTGAATACTAAATATAAATATAAATACAAAACAAACTTCGATGATTTTGAAATATCGTTAGTTAAGGAAATCAAAGATGTTTATTCACTGTTCGAGAAAAGAATCTCTAAAATACAATCAGAACAGTTAAAGATTTTCAGGAATATAGAAAGAGGACTTTTGTATTTTGATGCTAATTCTTTTAGCAATCAGGTTCACTTTCAATTTGCTTTTCAGACTCCCGTACAAAGGTGGTTTCCATACCGTGAGGGTTATTCGATAAAATTAGTTAACTCTTTTATTAAGGAGTTAGGAATCAAAGGAAACATTTTTGACCCATTTTCTGGAAGTGGAACAACATTATTATCCGCAAGACATAATGGATTGCAATCCTTTGGCGTCGACATAAATCCAATCTCTGTATTGGTATCTAATGTTGAAAATGAGCAGTACACAAATACGGATATTAAAAAAATAAAAAGCAATATTGAAAGACTTAAAAAAATAGTTAAATCAAATGAGGAATATCATACCTCCTTTCCTTTAGCAGATAAAGTTTTTAACAAAGAAATTTTAAACTCTCTCCTTTATCTAAAAAATATTATTCAAAAAATTCAAGAAGAGAGAGTAAAAAATCTTTTTTTTGTCGCTTGGCTATCAATTATTGAGGAAGTTTCTAACATAAAAAAGGAAGGCAATGGAATAAAGTATAAAAATAGAAGGAGAACACCTAATGGATACATTAGGATCGATAAAGAGAAATGGGAAAGACAGAATTTCCCTGGCGATAAATATTCTTATGTCAGTAATAAACTAATTGATCGTCTAGAAATTATTATATCTGATATTCAATTTAAATATGGTCTTAACGAAAACAAACCTAAAATATACAATGGTAGTTGCTTACAATTTGATGAATTAATTTCGGATGAAATAGAATTTACTTTTTTTTCACCCCCTTATTGTAATTGCTTTGACTATTTTGAAATTCATAAGGTCGAATTATGGCTTGGTGATTTTATTTACAATAAGGAACAATTTAAAAAATTGAGGATTAAGGGATTCAGATCAAACATAAATTCATTGGATAATAAACCAGTTATTTTCAAAAATGAAAATCTTGAATCTTTAATTAGTTTATTTGATTCTAATAAGTTATGGAATAAAAAAATCCCGACTGTTGTTAGAGGATATTTTGATGATACTTATGTATTATTAAAGAAACTTTATTTGCATATAAAAAAAAATGGTTTCGTAGGAATTGTAGTTGGAAATTCAGCTTATTCTGGAGTTATAATTCCTACAGATATTTTGATATCTGATATAGCAAGGGAAATTGGATTTAATGTGAAAAACGTTTTTATTACAAGGCACTTGACAACAAGCTCTCAGCAAAAGCAGAAGCTTGAACCTTTAAAAGATTATTTAAGAGAAAGTATAGTTTTACTTGAAAAATGAATGAAGAGTATAAGATTAAATACGTAAAAAAATCAATACCAAACTATGTTGAAAAAAACACAGTTCTGAATATTTTAACCAATGATGTAACTTCTTTCACACACGGTTTTCACAAATATCCTGCCAAGTTTATACCCCAAGTTCCCAAATGGGCTATTAATAAGTGTTTAAATATGAGCCAAAGGAAATTAATTTTAGATCCCTTTTGTGGCTCAGGTACAACATTGGTAGAATCAATGTTAGCTGGTCATAATACTATAGGGATTGATATCGACCCACTATCTTCTTTGATTTCGAAAGTCAAAACAACCCCCCTTAATATAAAAGAATTACTTAAAATTTCTAATTGGTTAATTGAGTCAATTAAGAAAAAGAAGAAAGGATGTTTTACACCTGATTGTAAAACTATTGAACACTGGTTCACTAAAGATTCAATAAACAAACTCTCTGTCATTCGAACACTTATAAATCAGATAACGGAGAGATTTGGTAATAAAAAATTTGTAAAAGATATTCAAGAGTTTCTATTAATTTGCTTTTCGTCTATTATTAGGAGAGTCTCAAATACTGATAATGAATCACAAAAAACTTATGTTTCGCATACTAAATTAAAAAAACCTGAAGAAGTTTACACTTTGTTCTTTTCACAACTCGACTATTTTATTAAAAGGATCTCTTATTTTAGTGAAACCGTTAATTCTAAGGTTAATTCTAAGGTTAATTCTAAGGTTAATTCTAAGGTTATATGTGCAGACAGCTCTCAATCCCTCTATAAAAGTCTTAATGGAAAAAAAATTGACTTAGCGATTACATCACCTCCATACATCAAAGCTATTGACTACATCTATAATCAAATGGCAGAACTTTTTTGGATTGGAGACATATTTGATTTGCAAACACAATCCCTACAGAACAGTAAAAAGAAAGCTTATATTGGAACAAAGCATATACACAAAGTTGAGTTTAAAGATTTCACTCCTTATAATACTACATTTGGGATTAATAAGCTTGATAATAAACTTAAGAAAGTATATGATACGGATAAAAAATACGGGCATAAGCACTCATATATAACTTATAAATATTTTACTGATATGGAAAAACATTTTATAGAAGTAGCGAAATGTTTGAGTAGCGGGACTCCTTATATTATGGTTGTAGGTGATAGTATGGTTAGTAATGTTTCCTTTGATACTTCAGACTTTCTAATAGATATAGCAAAACGTAACGGTTTCAAAATAAAGCATAAATGGGGATACGTAATAAAAAATCGATATATGCGATTTGACAGGAAAGGAAGGGGGGGAATTATTAAAATTGATTGGGTACTTAACTTTACACGTATATAATTTTATATCAATATATGTATGTATATTGCTTGTTTTATTTACGTGAACTCCTTTCACGCTAAGACGCAGATACGCAAATGTTTTTGTTTTTATAAGAAAAGATGAACTTACCTCTCCCCACTCCTGTTCAACTCAAGCAGGTATTTCGTTATCAACGCTTCGTAATCTTCTGTATAACCTTCTTTTTGTAATTTCAGGAAATCCTCTTTGAGGGCGTTAAAAGATTTTGGTCCGCTCAGGACTATTTCGGGAGGGGATATTCTAACCATATTTTCACCCGGTCGTGATTCTCTTTTCTGTTCGAAATCTTTTTCTCTCTGCGAGAGCTGTGCATCGAGCATTCTCGAAAGTATCCTGTTTTGCTTTTCGAGTGTTTCTTTATCGACGTTATATTCACTTAAATCTTTTATTATTTCCTGCATTTCTTTTTGAACTTCGTTTAAGTCACCCAGAAGCCTTTGCCCTGTTCTCTGTTTTTCTTTTTCGAATTCTTCGTTTAGCTCTGCAAGTGATTTTCTTATTTGCTCCTGTTCGAGTCTGAGTTTGTCCATTCTCATTTTTTGCTCTTCGGATAAGTTACCGACATCCCCTTCTTTTCCATTGTTACCCTTTTGCCCGAATTCACCCATCTGGTTCATTAAGCTGCTCAAACCTTTTTGTTTTGCTATCAATTGAGCAAGCTGCTGCATAAGCTGCCCCATTCTTCCTTCTCCAGGCTGACCGGTATTACAGCTTTTACTGCCCATCTGGCTTAACATATCGCCAAGCATTTTCGATGCGTTGTCGAGAGACTCCTTTGCTTTACCCTGATTACCTACTGCATTCTCTTTGTTGCTTTCACTTAGATTATCCCCCGCATTATTCATCTTGTTGTAAGCGTTGCCAAGTTCTTTACCAAGCTCCGGTGTAATCTGAACTCCGCTCTTTGATAAATTCATAAGTTCGTTGATTGTATCAGAGAGTCTTTGCTGAAGGTCTTCCTGCTCCTTTTGTTTTTTAGTAAACTCATTTTTGTCATTCTTTTTTAAGTCTTCTGTCCTGTCTTTTAAATCCCCCTGGTCTTCACTGAGTTTGTCAATTTCTTGTTTGATTTGCTTAAGCTTATTCATTAATTTGTTTTGCATGCTTTGCATATTCATTGCCTTCTCAAGAGCATCCATCATTTTTTCATTCATTTCTTTTAAGTCGCTTAAAATATCTTCCTGTGTACTCTCTGAATCCTGTTTATCACCCTTTTGTAATTCATCCGAAGATTGCTGCATCTTGTTCTCAATATCTCTTTGATTAAACTCTTTTCTTATGTCTTCAAGATCTTCTGGATTGAAATCCTCCTTCATCTTCCTGAGTTCTTCAATCAGCTTTTTTAATTCCTCTTTAAAATCTTTTGTTTGCTCTTTTATATTCTTTTGCTCTTTTGAAAGATCGCCTAATTTTTCTTTACTATCTTTATTAGTTGCCTCTGTATCTTTTTTTAAATCCTCCTGCTGTTTGGTTATATCATCGAGCTTTTGTGTTAGCTCACCGAACTTCTGAAGGTTCTCGATTTTTTTCATCAATTCCATTAACTGTTCCATCTGTTTCTTGAATGCTTCTTCGTCGAACCGGAAATTCTTTAGTTCTTCTCTGAGTTGATCCAAGTTGTTTTTCTCGAGTGCTTCCCTGAGTTTCTTTAGCATCTCCTGCAGCTCGGGAGTGTTTATTTTATTGAACATTTCCTGAAGCTTCATGTATTGTTCTAAGGTTTCTTCAGATAAAATATTCTTCTTCTGGAGTTCATCAAAGACCTGGTTCATTTTATCTTGAGCAGAGTTTAAGCTGTTTTGCAGGTTCTCCACCTTTTCCTGCAGCTCTCTTTTTTTCTGTTCGTTTATAGCTAACTCTTCGCTGTATCTGTTATTCTTTTTTAGCTCTTCGATATCTTTCTGCAAATCCGATGCATCGTCAAGAATTGATTTTAAATCCGCTTTCAGATCTTTAGAGAATTTTTCGCTTTCTTTTAAAATATCACTCAAGGATTTATACTGTATCGTTCTTATATCAGACTTTGTTGATTTTCCTGTGTTGTCAGTGACTTCCATATAATATTCTGCTGATTGACCTGAACGAAGACCTATATTTGTAACATTCCATACATAAGGAACCTCAAGGGAAGTAGCATTAAGATTTTTTATCGGAACGTTAATGAAATTAAACTTTGGAGAAGCAGTTGATTTTGAATCAACTTTCCTGTATGCCAGTACGAGTTTTGAAAAACCGAAATCATCTGTTATTCTTGCACGAACAATTACATCATTCTCACCGGTGAGTGTGTAATTTATTTCCTCCGGCTCGATAATTGAAATCTTCGGAGGTTCATCACTGATTACTTTAATGCTGTATACATTCGCATCTTTGTTTTCACTACCATCAATATCTTTAAGAACAAAATTATACTTACCGCTTTTTGTAACAATGATAGATCCCGTGGCTCTTTCTTCATTCACATCAAAAGCTACGAAATCTTCATCGAATACTATGCCCGCAGATGACAGTGACTTATTCGATTCTAAATCAAAATATATTCTGCTGCCGCCTATACAAAAGATATCTCCTTGATTTTCATCCAGAGTCTTTGAAGGCATGTCAGTAAACCCGGGTGGATAAATGGACACAGTAAAACTTTTTAAAACAGGGTAGTCTGCTATTGATATTTTATATTCGCTGGATTTTACCTCTTTATATGCAGCATAGTAGATGATATTATTGTTAATGTTTTCGATTGATGTTGAGAAATGATTGTCTCCATCTGATACGAGATCCGTTTCACTCAATAAAATTTCGACGCCATCGTGCGTGACCTCTTTTGTGAAGAATTTTATTTCATCGATTCTTAGATCAGGTTTGTTTGAGTTTATCTTTATAGCTATATCAACATTACAACCTTTGATTGTCTCAACATCCCCGGGTGAAATATTGAAAATTATTCCAAGTTCGTTATCGATAAAACTGTATTCATAGTTTATGATTCTATTCACTGATGATAAAAGAGTCGAGGGAAAAATAAAAAAACTTAGTGTGTAGAACAGAGTGGAAATTATCAGCACTAACAATAATCTTTTTAAATTCTTAAAAGATATAAAAGATGAAAGATTTATTTTCCTCGTTCGATTATCAACATAGTCGAGGTTTGCCCCGACAAGTTCTTTTGATAAATAAGAGTTTGACTCATGATTTAGTTTCAATCTATTGTAAAGCGATAAAGAGTTTGCAAGTGAGTCTTTAATTGGTTCGAATTTATTTCCAACTATTTGAGAATACCTAATGAGCTCAGGAAAATGCAAAACACGTGTTCTTCTAAAAACAAAGACTGCTAAATTGTACAACAAAGTGGTTATGAAAGTTGAGATATATCCCCAGAAGAATACTGTTCTTACATCACTGCCAAACCTAAAAACTGCTTCAAGAATAATAACTAAAAATCCTAATGCAAAGAAAAAGATTAATGTTTTTAGTAAATGTTTTAGAAGATTATAAGTGAGTTCTTTTTTATTAGTCGAAGTTAGCCTTTTTTCAAAAGACTCAAATATATGCTCAGATTTTTTAAATAAACTTTCCATAAAGGGATATATTCTTTTACCCGTTCAACACCTAATTGTTTCGATTCTAAACATAATTAAAGCAAAATTAGAAGTCAATATACACCGTTAAACTATCAACTTTGTAATTTTAAATTTTCAATGAATTTCCAAGGAGTCTTAATTTTCAATTTTTAAAAGTGTTAAATTTGTAATGTAAAATTAGCAGTCAGAAGCTTAGATTTTGAAAATTGTAATTTGTAAATTTATTAGAAGTTAAAAATTAAAAATTAGGAATTTAGAGTCATATCATGATGTATGAACTTCTAATAAGAAAGAGGTATCTTCGAATAAAATTGTCAAAGTTCTTCTCATTTCTCATATTTTTGTCTTAGTTTTAAGAAATATAATTTGTAACTTGGCGAGTATTTTTATACAATATTGAGCAAAATATGGATTTTATTAAGATGAATGTTTTGTAAAGATTAAAATTTTTCAAGAATCTTCATTAACGCTGATAAATAACAAACCCAACTTTTAAAACTTAAAGATATTTTATATATATGGCTGAAAATACTGTTTCACCTCCAAAAGGATTTAAGCTTTGGATGATGGCAATAAGACCTTATGCTTTTCCTGCATCTATAATACCGGTTTTATACGGATCAGTTCTCGCTGTAGTTCTAAATCCCGATATTCAATTTAAATTTTTCCTATTCTTTCTTACATTGATTGGTTCGATGTTAGTTCATGTCGGGACGAACATTATTAACGACATTTACGATTTTAAGAGTGGGATTGATAAAGAAGATAAAGAAATCGGAATCCCACATGGCGGTTCGATGGTCTTGTCAAAAGGATTTATGAGCGTTAAAGAAATGAAAATAGGAGCGACCGTAGCTCTTGCTTTAGCATCACTGATTGGTTTTTATCTTTATCTCGAAATTGGAATTTATATTTTGTACCTGTGCATCTTCGGTTTGCTGTCTGCAATATTTTATACTGCTACACCTATTGCATTGAAATATAAAGCCCTTGGAGATATTCAGGTTTTTCTGTCTTTTGGTGCGGGTATAACGCTTGGTGCATACATAGTACAAACAGGTGAGTTTTCATGGCTCCCTGTAATATTTTCAATTCCGATTGGTTTCCTGATTGATGCTATTCTGCATTCCAACAACATTAGAGATATTAATTTTGATGGCACATTTGAAGTTAAGACACTGCCTATGATAATTGGTGAGAAGTTTTCAAGGTACTTTTATTATTTTCTTGTATTAGGAGCTTATGCCTCCATTATTGTTTTTGTTGTTCTTGATTTGCTTCCATGGTTTGCACTGTTAAATTTAATTACTTTGCCGACAGCGTTGAAGCTTATTAGAATGCTGAAGGATATACCGGTTGCTCCGCAAGCGAGGTTTGATTATGGGTCAAAGCATATCATGATGACTGCTCAATTAAACATGCAGTTCGGTTTAACTTTGACATTAGGTTTGTTGATTGCATACCTGTTTTTTATTTAGAAGAGTCTATGTCGGCTTTCCCTTTTGCTTAGGGGAAAGCCGATATTTATTCGGTTCCCTCATAATATTCCCTGAATATTTTCCACTTGTTTTTTGTGCCCTTTTCTTTGTACAGCCTTAATGTCTTCACACCGGTTTGTTCGAACTTATCTGATTTGTAGTTTTGTGTGAAAGTTACGTTAATGTAATCAGGTGTTTCAGGATTCTTTTCGGTTTTAATGTCTTCTATGTCAACTTCAATATATTTGTAATTTTCGAAAGTATATTTTATTCTTTTGATTTTATCTTCAAACTTAACAGCTTTACCATCTTTATCATAGTAAATATAGTCTTCATCTAAAAACACTTTATACCTATTAATATCTTTGCTCTCCCAGGCTTTTTCCCAACTAGAAACAAATTCATTAATTTCACCTTGCTCTTGATATTTTTCTGAAGCAAAGTATTCATTGATAAACTTGTATGAGTAATAAAAGGTAATGATAAACAATAGGATTAAGGTTACGATGCTAACAGAGGTAAAAATGAATCTTTTTCTTCTGAAGTTGACTTTTTCTTTATACCGTTTCTTGTATTCATTTTCAAACCGTTTCTTTTCTAATGTTGATATGTCTTCCTTCAAAAAGTGCCCGCAGTGCTTGCAGAATTCGGAATTTTTGTCGATGGGAATATTGCATTTGGGACAGTTAATCGTTTCAGTTGGTTTTTCCCGTTCGATTTCTAACTGCCTTTGAATGTCGTCAACAGTTTGATTACCGACATCTATCGATTCGAATATTATGTCTTCTTTCGGATTCGTATTAGGATTATTGACGCATCCATAAGCTGTACATCCATTGTTCTCTTCCCAGCATTCTTTGTGGTGGGGTGTGTTACATAAATCACATACAACGATGTTTGCATTAGATTTTATATTAGCCTGGCAATATGGACAGGTTTTAACTGTTGTCATTTAAAAATATCATTAGATATGAACTCAACGTGTATTTCGTCATTACCTTTTCTAAGGGTTAAAATGTCGTTGAAAGGCACTTTAATATCTGTAAGTGTTTTATACTGCAAGCTCTTTGATAAACCTGAATTTGAATAAAAATTATGGAATGAATTTACTTTGTATAGAATGCCACCACGCATCACATCTTTTTGTGTTAGAAGGTTTAAGTTTGCGAAATGCTCGATACTTTCTTTTGTTTCTTCATTAAGAAGCTCGAAAATCGTCTCATTATTAAATTCTATGGAGAAATTTTCATTCTTAAAATAATTATTTCCAAAGTTAATAATATCGTTTACCGTAACCTCATTAAATAGCATTTCTATTTTATGAAAATTTTCAAATGTATAATGAGAAGGACAATCTTCACGCCTTTGGTATTCTACTATGTAAGACTCATTCGATCCCCCATTAAAGACAAATCCCTTACCATTTAGTAATAACATATCATCTCTTTTATGCAGGTATTTTACGGCTTCCTGAACCTGAATTCCGGCTATTATTGACGCTACTGTGGGTGTTGTGGGAATCTTTCCCTGGTGAATTTCATCCAATCCCAGTAACATGCAAGATTTTCTTTTATTCAGAAGCAGATAATCATTCTCACTCATTGTACATTCATAACACGCACCATCGGGCGGTATAAACATTCTTGCTACACCGTTCAGGACTTCGATTGCACCATCTATCCAGGGACGGTTTACTTTCCAGCATGATTGGTTCACAAAAAGCCGGGCTTCCCTGCTGTCTAATCCGCAAACAACTATATCCATTTTTCTAAATTCACCCAATCCTAATTCAAATACATTCCCGTTAAAGTATCTTACATTCACTTCGTTATTAATATCATTCGCTCTTTTGCAGATTGTTTCTGCTTTGGATCTGCCTTCATCCTCTTTTCTGAATAATATGCTTCTTGTCAGATTACTCTTTTCGACCACATCCATATCAACGACGAAAATATTCCCTACGCCGAGCATAGTTAAATTCTTCACGATTTCATTTCCTAAAGCACCGCACCCAACGACAAGTATGTTAGCGTTTTTTAAAATGTCCTGATCCCACCAGGTAATGGTTTTCAGTCGTGCGTATCTGTCTTTTTTAAAGTCGGATATTTCAATCATAGTGTGATATATTATTCAATATATAAAGAAAGTGAAAGGTTAAAAAACAAGAAGGGAATTCAGGGTGTTAAAAAGCATTCCCTGCTGTAATTTCAGGGTGCAATCTCAGCACATCACCGTCTTTAACCCCTGCCTCAGCAAGAGTCTGCTCGTCTGAGAGTTGTTTCCCCGATGCTTTGTGATGAAATTTATATGAAAGCGGATCACCATCAGGACCGGTTAAGGGCATTTTCATTTTGGGAAGGAGAGCTTCCATAATTCTTTTTACAGATGCATCATCGGGTAAGGAAGCTTCCTGCTCTTTATTGCCCGTTGCATCGATTATTGTAACGTTTATTTTAGCCATGCGTCAATCTATCAAATACAATATTATACTTAAATGAAAAAATTTCACCTTTGATATTTTTTCATTACTTTGAATTGTTTCAAATAAGTTATATTTCCATATTATATGTACATTGAAAACGGATATTTTAAGGAATTTATTTACTATCAGTCTAGCATAGATAAAGATTCTGTTTAATAATTTAGACGTTGAAATTATATTTTAGTTCTTGTAATATTACAACTTTGAAACTATTTTCATTCAAAACGTATAAATTATTATCTACCTAACAAAATATCAATAAAATCATCCATAAATTTTTAAAGGAGAAAAAAAATGAAACAATTTATCGCTTTACTATCTTTATTGGTTATTCTTTCGGGTAGTCTGGTTTATTCTCAAAATAGACCGACACAGGAACAAATCGATAGAGTGTCAAAACTCGAATGTAAATTAATGTTCAATGGAGATGCACTCGTAGGAGTTGGAAAAGGCAGTAAACCAGATTTTAACAGGATAAGTACTCTACCCCCTGTTGTAGCATTGTTTACATCGCCATTTAATTTAACCTATGAAAACGATTTTATAACTTCTGCAACATTCACACCGACGGGCGGAACATCCATTTATGATATTCAATCAAATGGAACGCCGGTAGAATTATGGCAATCACCAATCGACCCGAACCAAGTGCATGCTGTTTATATGGTTGCACCACTGGGAGATCCGGGTTTTGCAAACAGAAGATGTAATTATTATTTTAGTACAGACAGGGGTACTTCATGGTCATTTATAGGTGAAATTCCTGCAGCAGTAAGGTCTGGCTATTGTACCGTTACAGGAATGAGTGATAACAATATTTTGGTTGCAAATCATTATACCGATGG
This sequence comes from Ignavibacteria bacterium, assembly GCA_016783945.1. Classification (GTDB taxonomy): domain Bacteria; phylum Bacteroidota; class Ignavibacteria; order Tepidaquicellales; family Tepidaquicellaceae; genus BS750m-G4. The sequence continues at coordinate 9,189 of JADHVP010000015.1, read as the reverse complement.
AATCAGCAGAACCTTTGCTTATGTTGACGTATATCCGGGCTTAGGTCAATGGCTACAGTTAGACCCTGTTTTAGGTACTCATACTCAGGCAGAGTGGCCAAGGATTATTGCAACAGGTAACATAACTAATCCAACAAAAATGGTGATTCTTTCCTCCGCAAATGCAACTGATACTTGCTGGTATAACACCGGGCAGACGCTTACACCTCCGGGTACTTTTACCGGATGGAAATTCCTTCCTGGTGCTGATAATGCCGAAAGATACGCTATTGCAAGAGGACAGGATGGAAGAATCGGTGTTACTTATCTCCCATCCGTAACTCTTACTCCAGCTGATTTTGGAGATGCTTTCTTTATGGAAAGTACTGATGATGGAGCAACTTTCAGTACACCGTTAAAGATATTTGATGCAAATTTATTTGTCGATAGTCTTGGTGCTTTAAGTGGTTTAGCTATAGTGTATCAGGGGAACGAGCCGAAAGTAATATTTACAACTGCTACTTTATCCCCAGGCACCCCGGGAAGTTATTATCCCGGCGCAGATAGTAAGATTCGGCTCTGGTCCCCGACATTACCTGGTTCTGACCCAAATAAAAGTGTTGTAGTTGCCGATTCGAACAACGTACCATGGGAGACTTATATTTGGACAACGTCAGGTACTGATGGATTGTCCGGTATTTGTAAACCGAATATAGGAATATCAGCAGACGGTAATGTCTTGTTCTCCGGATTTTTAGTTGCATCTGCTTTTACAGGTGGTTCTGTCGATACTACAAGTTTCTTTGATGGTTACTTTACGGCTTCCGGTGATGGAGGACTTACATGGAAAACACCCGTGAAGATTACACCGGATTCACCAAGAAGAGACTGGACTAACACAAGCATTTCACCCTGGAATGATGACGATGCAAATAACTGGTATGCAAATTTACTCATACAATCTGACTCAATTCCGGGAAGCTTTGTTAATCATACCGCAAACGGTGAATCACTGGCACAGCTTATGTTCGTAAGAGTTGAAGTTAGCAGGGATTCTGTTATTGGCATAAAGAATATCTCCAGCGAAATTCCCGGAGAATACAGCTTGCAGCAGAATTACCCTAATCCTTTCAATCCATCGACAACTATCAGGTTCAATATTCCTAATACATCTAATGTTACATTGAAGATTTATAACATAAATGGTCAGGAAATTGCAACATTAGTAAACAACGAAGTTGTAAGTGCCGGAGTTAAGGAAGTTGATTTCAACGCTGTAAATCTTTCAAGCGGTATTTACTTCTATACTATAAAAGCTAATGATTTCACAGCTACAAAGAAAATGGTACTTCTTAAGTAAGAAAGTATAATTTATTTTTATTAAATCCGGATTCTTGAAGAAAGGGTTCGGATTTTTTTTGTTAATAAATCTATCCACAGCCCGTTGAGAAATATTTACAACGCTGTGGGAAATAATTACAACGCCATGAGAAAAATCCACAGCCCCATGGGAAATATTTACAGCCCCACTAGAAATATTAGTGGTGCCACTAGAAATATTAGTGGCTCCACAGATAATATTTATAGCCTTGAAATAGTTTATTTTAAGGGATTTTTCGCAAAATTTGAGCGAGGGCTGGATTTTTCTTGTTTATGCGGATTCTTCTTTTGATTTACTGATACTAAAATGAGATTTAGATATTGATTATTTGCACTTATAAAATTAAATTGTACATAACTATAACCCTCATGTATTAATTATTTTTCTCGTAATATATATGCGGGATGAAATGCTAAATCCAGTCTTTGAAGCGAGGGCTGGATTTTTTTGTTTATGCAGACTCTTCATTTGATTTAATGAAAAAAATGACATTTAGATATTGATTATTTGCACTTATAAAATTAAATTATACATAACTATAACCCTCATGTATTGATTGCTTTTCTCGTAATCTCTATGCGGGATGAAATGCTAAATCCAGTCTTTGAAGCGAGGGCTGGATTTTTTTATTGTTTGGAATTACTGTTCTGATAATGGAAATAAAAATAATTAATAATGTTGTTGATTCTTAATATTCATAAAATTATTTTCTGCAAATATCTTAATGCTCAACTCAAAAATCCTCACAAATAAAAAACGGAGTATAAAGAAATGTTCAAAAGTCTAATATTACTTTCATTTGTTATTGCTATTACATGTAATCTTGTTTATGCAGGGGGCAGGTTAATTCCAAAATCCCGGTATGATAAAGTAGTTGGAATGCATTACAAGATTAAAATTGTTGGCGACGCCCTTGTTGGAGAAAAAATAGGTAGTAAAAAGTCTCATGATGCTGTTTCGTATCGCTCACCAATCATATCTTTAATTACAAATCCATTTACGGTTAATTTTAGTGAATCGGATTTTGTCACTTCAACCACATTTACACCTACAAACGGGCGAACGATTTATGATATGCAGTCAAGCGGTAGTCCTGTACATATCTGGCAGAATCCAAATAATCCGAATGATATTAATTGCGTTTATATGAATGTTGATTATAACGATCCAATGTTTACAAACAGGACGTGTAAATATTACTACAGCTCTGATAGAGGTGTAACGTGGGCTTTTATTTCTGAAGTTCCAAACGGAATAAGAAGCGGTTATGTCTGTATAACCGGTATGAGTGACGGTAATATTCTAATAGCCAATCACTCAAATGCTCCGGGCTCTCCCGCGACAACGCATTCACAGGTTTTTGCAGGTATATACCCGGGAGTGAGTCAATTTATAAGATTGGACCCGGGTGCAGGTAATTTTGGAGCGAATCCAATTTGGCCCAGGGTAATTGCTACTTCGAGTATTATAAACCCAAACAAGTTTTTCTTGATTTCTTCACAACATCCTATGGGCGATTCAACATTCTTCAATATCGGTACATCACTCACGACACCGGGAACGTTTACAGGATGGACGACACAGTATGATTGCGAAGTGAATGAGACTTATAACGTAACCAGAGGTGATGACGGAAGAATTGGGGTTGTATACATAAATAGTAAATCACATTTCCCAAATGATGTTGGTGATGTATACTTTATTGAATCGACTAACGATGGTACAACATTCAGCACACCTCTTAAAATCTTTGATTCTGATTTTTCAGCAACTGGCGACAGTCTCGGTGCAATGAGAGGTGTTTCAATAGCTTATCAATACAACAAACCAAAAGTTGTTTACGAAATTATTAGGCAGGATCCTTTAGCTAACCAATACCTGCCATTTTGGCCCAACAAAATTATGTTCTGGTCGACGACTTTACCCGGCTCAGACCCCCACCGGAGCGTAGTAGTGGCTGATTCAAACAATGTCTGGCTGCCAAAGGATTCTTTATTCGCTGGTGTAGATGATGGTTTCGGTCCTCTTTGCCGTCCGGTAATAGGTCGTTCATTGGATAATAATGCTTTATTCACTGCTTTCATTTCAATTACGAACAGGTTTGGAGCACCCGTAGACACTACTAACTTTCATGCAATTTATTTAACTGCTTCGGGTGATGGCGGTGCTACATGGATAGAACCCCTACGAATAACTCCTGAAACACCCGTTATGGATTGGACTTATCCAAGCATGACTCCGGTAAATGATAATGATGTAAATAATTATTATGTGAATATGACGATACAGAAGGATACTATCCCCGGTAGTTTTGTGAACGGAGATTTAAACGGACCCTCTCTTGCACAGCAGATGTTTGCAAGAGCAACAATCAGTATTATTGGAATTAAGAACATTTCTACAGAAATTCCAGGTACGTACACACTGTTTCAAAATTATCCAAACCCATTTAATCCGTCAACATCGATCAGGTTTGCACTTACTGAAAGGTCGATTGTACTGCTTAAAGTATATGACATAAATGGAAGAGAAATAGTTACGTTGATTAATAATGAAGTAGTATCACGCGGAGTAAAAGAAATAATTTTCGATGCAAGTGGTTTATCAAGCGGGATTTATTTCTATACAATTAAGGCTGGAAATTTCAGAGATACAAAGAAAATGATTCTGTTGAAATAAAAATAAATTATTTATTCTTTTTTAAAATCCGGGCTTTTAGAAATCAATGGTCCGGATTTTTTATGCTGCATTGATTTTCTTATAGCTTTATGATTTCATTCTTGTGAATTCTGTTTCGTAAAATTGGAAACGTAGAACATAACTGCCGCCAGGGAAACAACTGCCATAATAATAATAAGTGAATTACCTCTTATAAACCCTATTATAAAAAAAATTACGGTTGTAACGCCAGTTACAACAGACCCAACAATAACCGCAGCACCCTTTCCGCTTTTGACTGGAATTGCAAGCAGTATTAGTAAAACACCTATGGCAGGTGCTATCAATGCTGTTAGACTCCCGGAAATTACATATCCATAAGCACCGATGATAATAAGTACAATCGCGTTAAAGACCATTACCTGATATATTTTCATTTGTACGTTTTTTTGTATGGTTAAATGTGTTTATAAAATTTAATTAATTTTGAAATTAAGTAACATCTAATTATACTTGATAAAATAATTGTTTTACCTTATTTTATCAGGCATATATTAATAATAACCTTAATGTTTAAGGTATCATAGAAAATTCAAAACATACCGAAGACTTAAAGCTGGACGATATAGATTATCGCATATTGTCTGAACTCCAGAAGGATTCTCACATTAAGAAAAATGAGCTTGCAGAAAAAATCGGGCTTTCTCTTCCATCGACTATTGACAGGGTTTCTAAGTTAGAATCTCACGGTTATATAAAATCGTATACAGCAATTTTGAATCCTAAGAAATTGAAACAGGACATTACATGTTTCATTTCCGTAATCAGTGAATCATCGAAAAATTATAAACAAATAGTAGAGCACTGCTTGAAAGAAAAAGAAATTCTCGAATGTCATTCAATAACAGGTGATGGTTCTCATATGTTAAAGATTAGAACAGAGAACACAACGACGCTCGAAAAACTTTTATCAAAGATACAGTCCTGGCCCGGTGTTAAGTCATCGAAAACAAGCATTGTTTTATCAACCTTAAAAGAAACAACGAATTTAAGTTTAAAAAATTAAAATAGAGAAAAACATTTTATAAACTAAACTTTATAATAAATGCAGAAAAAAAATTCAGTGGAGAAAGAAAAAGATAAACTTAAAAACATCAACGATGTATTTAAATTGATCAAAGAAAAAGAAATTAAAATGATCGATTTTCGATTTACAGATTTACCGGGACAATGGCAGCATTTTTCAATCCCGGTATCTCAATTAAATGAAGAAGGATTCTATGAAGGATACGGTTTCGATGGATCTTCAATCAGGGGTTGGAAACCTATTAATGAATCGGACATGCTTGTTATACCTGACCCTGAAACTGCGAGGGTAGATCCGTTTATGCAGACAAAAAACATGAGTATAATTTGCGATATACTCGATCCGATCACAAAAGAACCGTATGACCATGATCCAAGATATGTTGCCAGGAAGGCTATCGAATACATGGAGTCCACAGGGATTGCTGATGTCGCATTCTTTGGTCCGGAAGCAGAATTTTTCATTCTTGATCATGTTGCATATAACGTAAATGAGTATGAAAGCTGGTATAGAATAGATTCACGTGAGGGATTCTGGAATACCGGAACCGAGAAGGAAGCAAATCTTGGACATAAGATTAGAATTAAAGAAGGGTATTTTCCTGTCCCGCCTTCTGATTCAACGAACGACATAAGAAACGTAATGGTTGAGCATTTAGAAAACGCAGGTATCAAAGTTGAAATGCAGCACCATGAAGTTGCAACAGCAGGTCAGGCAGAAATCGATTTCAAGTATTGTCCTTTTCTGAATTGTGCTGATAACCTTCAGATGTTTAAATACATCGTAAAAAACACAGCAAGGTCATTCGGTAAAACTGCTACGTTCATGCCAAAACCAATTTTCGGCGATAATGGAAGCGGGATGCACATACACGTTAGTTTGTGGAAAAATAATAAACCCTTATTTGCGGGAGATAAATATGCCGGTTTAAGCGAACTTGCATTGTATTTTATAGGCGGTATTTTGGAACATGCACCTTCATTACTTGCATTCACTAATCCGACTACGAATTCATATAAAAGACTCGTTCCCGGTTTTGAAGCACCGGTTAATCTTGTGTATTCGAAAGGAAACAGAAGTGCCGCTATCAGAATACCAATGTATTATGAGAATCCAAAAACAAAGAGGATTGAATTCAGGTGTCCTGATGGAACCGCGAACCCGTATCTTGCGTTTTCAGCGATGCTATTGGCTGGACTCGATGGTATTATTAATAAAATCGAACCGGGTGATCCACTCGATAAAGATATTTATCATTTAAGCGATGCAGAAAAGAAAAAAATCAAACAGGCTCCGGAATCATTCACAATGGCGCTTCATAAACTTGAAAAGGATAATGATTATTTGAAACGAGGCGGTGCTTTTTCGGATGAACTTATTAAAACATGGATAAATTATAAAATGAATAAAGAAATAAAAGAGGTGCAGCTTCGACCTCATCCGTATGAATTTCATTTATACTACGAAGTATAAAAAGAAATTCAGATTTTTTAAATTCATCCCGCTTTAAAATGTGATTTTGAAGCGGGATTCTTTTTTCAGGAACAATGATTATATTTCAGAAGTATTAATAAGAAAAAAAATTATCATGAGAAAATTCAAGTTCAATAAAAGTTTTTTAATTATAGCATTATTAATTCTTTTTGCCGGATGTGGTGATAAGAGTGATAAAACATCTTTTAAGGAGGAGGTTCCCGAAGGTTTGGTAGAAGATTTGTCTACATCGGGTTCACAGGATGCCCCAAGTTCTAAGGAAAAAAGATCAGGAGAATTTGAAAAGGATAAAACAAAAACCGTGAGTTACCAGACGGGCGAACAAGAAGGTTCCGGGAAAATGCAGGTGCTGGACAGATTAATTATCAGAACTGGAAACATAAGATTAGAAGTTGATAATTTCGATGAGACGGAAAAGAAAATTATTGAAGCAGTCAGGATTCACAACGGTTTTGTATCAAACAACACCTCAAAACTTAATACAAGCGGTCAGAAACAGGGTACAATAGTTGTAAGAGTACCTACTGATAAGTACGATGCTTTAATTTCCGATATAGCAGCATTTGGAAAAGTCATGTCACAAAATATCTCATCACAGGATGTAACTGAGGAATATATAGACCTTGAAGCAAGGCAAAAGACTCAACGTGAGCTTGAGCAAAGACTGCTTAAGTTACTCTCCGAAAAGACTGCTAGATTAACCGACATCGTCGAAGTTGAAGAAAAACTTGCATCAGTCAGAAACAATATCGAGAGTACTGAAGGCAGGATGAGGTTTCTGAGAAACCAGGCTGAGTTTTCTACCCTTACAGTTTCTGTATTCGAGCCATCATTACTTGAAACATCATCCGGCGGTGGTTTCTTTTATGAAATTGGGCAGGGATTTAAAAAAGGATTAAAAGGTTTTACAGAAGTCCTCAGTGGTTTAATAATGATTTTGATTGCATTACTTCCGGTTATAGCAATAATGTTTGTTGTTTATTTAATTATAAGAAAAATACTAAAGAAAAGAAAAGTAAAGAAAGAAGCCGCATTGAGCAAAGGGACGTAATTTTTTTACACGATAGTTCTTTTAATTTCATTTGTTATTTGGTTTAGTTAAAGGGCTCTTTTCAAGAGAGCCCTTTTTCATTTACAAAAGCGATCTGATTTATCTACTTAAATTGGAAATATAGTTTGATATATTGCAATCATTGTGAATATCATGTTACTTGTATAATTTTATTGCTATGTCATTAGAAATAAAGATTGCATCATTCAGTTATAAACTATCTGGAATTCCGGAAGATAAGTCAGGAAATGGCGGTGGTTTCGTATTCGATTGTAGATTCATAGAGAATCCCGGAAGAAGGGATGAGTTTAAACAGTATAACGGTATGGATGAACCCGTAATAAAATTTCTTGAGTCTCAAAATGTTATGAACGACTTTCTCGAAAATGTATATAAAATTGTTGATGCATCGATAGAAAATTATACGGAAAGAGAATTTACTGATCTCATGATTTCTTTTGGATGCACAGGCGGGCAGCACCGATCTGTTTATGCCGCTGAAAAAACAAAGAAACATATTGAGCAAAAATACAGTAATGTGATAACTAACATCAGGCATGTCGAATTAGAATAAAGATAAATCTTTTTTTAATTGAATAAATCGTCCAACCAATCACCAGCAATCCTATCGCTTGAAAAAAGAACATTCACCCTTCATCTAATATCTCAGTTTTTTCATGGGATAGCATTCGGAACGTTATTACTCCAGGATATAATTCTGAAGAAGTCATTGTTCGCATCAGATTTCGAAATTACACTTCTTATATTTCTCACTAGCTCTGCATTTTTGTTCTCAATCTACGGTGTTGAAATGATTAATCGCTCAAACAACCCGGCGATGACCATAATTATTATGGCTGCTGCGAGTAAGGTTTTCTTGTTGTTCATACCTCTGTTTGAAGATGCGGGGTTTTTTATTTTCTGTATAGCAGTAATGAGCTATATAGATTCTATGATAAGACCAACGTGGAATGCGGTTTACAAACATAATTATACAGAGGAAAAAAGAAGCAAGCTTTATTCATATGCATCCAGCCTTTTCACGATTGTATTACTTGTGATAATTACACTATTTGGTCAGTTGCTCGATGTAGATTATAAAGTATACAAAATATTTTATCCGCTTGCCGGTGTTACAGATTTCGTTTCGCTTTATATTCTGGCAAAATTAGTATCGACAAGTAATGGTGATTATCTAAAAAAAGTAAAAATATTTGGTGCCGGTATATCTTTTAAGTTAATAAAAGATGTTTTGATTTTACCTGTTAGAAATTTAATGAGGATTTTCAAAGTTAATAAACCTTTTTTTAGATTTGAAAGAAACTTCTTTTTTTACGGTATGGCGATTATGATTGCGAGTCCTGCTATACCGATATATCTGGTGCGGGAATTAAATTTCGATTATTCTCCTATTTCAATTGCAAAGGGTTTGGCATTCCACGTTGCAATGATAATCTTCACCCCTTTGATGGGAAGAATGCATGGTTCTGGTAAACCTGCAAAGTTTTGTGGTTATGTTTTTTCCTCACTCGTTTTATT
>JADHVP010000069.1 GCA_016783945.1 Ignavibacteria bacterium | reverse complement strand
GAGGTCTCCAGGACATTTCTCTTGAATGTATACAACTGGATGACTATGGGTCTTGCAATCACAGGATTAATTGCTTATGCCGTATCGACGATCATCACTGAAGAATTTCTTGCAAGGAATATTTTCCTGTTTTATGGATTGCTGATATTTCAATTACTGGTCGTGATTGGTCTTAGCTTTGCTATAAATAAAATACCTGCGATAGTTGCTATCGGGGCGTTCTTCTTTTATTCAGCTCTGACGGGCTTGACCTTTTCGGTATTGTTTCTTGTTTATACTACTGCTTCAATTGCTTCAACGTTTTTTGTTTGTGCAGCGATGTTCGGTTCGGTGAGTGTTTTTGGATATATCACTAAGATGGACTTATCGAAGATAGGTGCGTTTGCTTTTATGGGTTTGATTGGATTAATCATAGCGACCGTTGTAAATATTTTTCTGCAAAACGAAACTCTCTACTGGATAATCAGTTATGCAGGTGTTTTAATTTTCGTGGGTTTGACTGCCTGGGATACGCAGAAGATTAAAAAGATGTCTCAAAGTGTCGATGCAAAGAGTGAAGCAGGAAAAAAGGCTGCAATAATGGGAGCTCTGAATCTTTACCTCGATTTCATTAATATGTTTTTATTCTTGCTGAGGATTATGGGTAGCAGGAGGTAGATGATTATGTTATATATGAAAGTAAACAGTGTTAATTAAATCTGTATAAGGTATTCTAAGAGAGCGCTGACGAAGCCAACCTTGTACACGATGTTGTACGGTGTATCATTTTAAATTGCGTAAGTTATTTTACACTATCTATATATCTCATAGAAAAATATAAATATGGTTTAAAATGCTTACGCCAAAAATTTCCTCCATAATAATTTGCCGTTTCATGTTCGACAAATAATCTCTCGAATCCATTTTTTTCTGCCCAATTAATAGCACATTGTAATAAACATTCACCAATTCCTTTTCTTCGTTCAGCAGGTTTCACATATGCAGCTTTTATTTGTGCTGTGTTTGTTTTTTTTAAAAGAAAACCCTCCCCATCAACTGCAGACTCACCTATAATAAAATATCCGGATGGTTTGTTCTTTATAGAATAGACAAAACACTTATCACCATTTATCCTATGCTTTTCCAGGTTCTCTAATATAGCGGTTCGGTCAGTATTTTTTTTTATAAATATGGGAGCTTGCGGATAATATTCATTATGTTCTATTTCTATATCAATAAGCTTTGTAGGATTAAATTCTTCATACACCACAAAATTCTTTTTTACATTTACCGGAGAAAAATCTCTAACCTGCTCCGATAGTATTGCTCCAAAACCTAATTGGTTAATCGTTTCTTTTAACTCAATATCATTTGCAAAATGACCTATTATATGAAGATTAATATTTTCTTTAATCCATTCTGAGGATAATTTCATATACATTTGCTGATAGAGGTTTGTTTTATTTTCCTCGATTGAGCTATGACTATATTCCGGCACGAAAGCAGTAATTTGACCTTTAAATTTAAACTTTGCACCTGTTTGCATATAAGCCACAAATTTATTTTTTTTAAATACAGCTACTCCGGGATTTCCAACTTGAGGTTTTAATGAATTTAATATGTGTTTGGGTTCATTTATAATTTCTGAAGGTAGTAATATACTTTTCTCTTTCTCTCTCTGATAATTAGTTAAAAACAACTCTACTGCAGATTCAAGATATTCTTCTTTAAATTCTTTTATAGAATATTTCATAACTCTCAATTTACATTTTAAAATGGCATTTTGTACAGCATCCCACTATAACTTATATACTGTATTTAGAAACACTTTTATGATTTTGTCAACCTTATTGGTATAAATCTTGGTACTCTCTTCTTGTATTCCAGGTATTCTTCTCCGAATTTACTGTACATCTGCTTTTCTTCCCAAAGAGTCACGCTTAGATAATTTAATATTGACCAGATAAATGCACCTATTAGAACCGACAAGTTGTCAAGAAGCAGTCCAGTGCCCCAGAATGTTGCATTCAAACCAAAATACATTGGATTGCAGGTTAATCCGTATGCTCCTGTATCTCTTAGTCTTTTAGCAAATCCTATAGCTGCCGCTGGTTTTAATCTTGCGAAACCCCCAATAAAAAATACTAATCCAATCATTATTAGTGGAACTCCAAAGATATATCTAATAATTATTGGTATCCCTAAATATGTTTCGAGGTCTAACCAGATGAGTATCTGACGAGATAGAAGCAGTACTAAATAAATAAACACAATCACCATAATAGGTGCAATTGGAAACCAAAACGGAGGTTTTTCTTTTAAATCTTGATTCATATTGTTGTCTTTATAAATGTTGTTCTAACGGTTTATAGTATATCCAGTAAGGGTTTGCGGATTTCTTCTCTGTCCATCGACACAAAGACTAATATGGGACAAAAAGCAGGAATTGATGTAAAATCCTTATTTGTTAAACCATGTGTTATAGCCAGTACTTATTAGTTTGTGTTATATCATATTGACAAACTTGTTTCTAATCGTCTGTCTCCACGGAGTATTTTTACTCACAACAATTTCTATTTTCAATGCATCTTTTATCAAAATTAATAATAAAAGAAAAGTAATCATCATCCATATAATCTGAAATGAGGTAAGCCTTTTTTTTCCAATCCTTTAGGTATTCATTCTTCACTTTTTTTGAAAAGCAAATTGCATAACATACTTTCTCACCATTATTATTAATGAAGCCAATATATTGCTGATATAATTTTTTCGAACTTGTATTTAAATTCAAATAACGTTGAGTGCGTTCAAGCATAATAAATAAGTCAACATAGTTTTCAAGGCTCCCTTTTTCTGTTTTTTTTAAAACAAATGTTTTAACGAGTTTCTTGTTATTCTTCAAAATAATGTCTATGCTTTCTACATCGTTTATAATAGTCTGGTTTTTGTTTAGAGTCTCACTGGCACTGGAGGTATTATGGTCATTTTGTCCATAAGCAGATACGAACAGAAATAAAAAAATGTAAATTGTTATTTGTTTCATAATTAAGAGTTTATTTAGGTAAATAAATCACAATCCTTTTTAATTGACCACCAATATCGTTATATAAGGATTGCGTCAACCTGCAGTTGCAGGTTGACGACGAATAGGTGTTAAATCAAACTTTACTTATTATGAAAAATACCATTTCTCGTTTGAAAAAACAAGAAGCTTTCACTCAATCCACCTTCTCACAACAAACCTCTCGTCTTCGGATGAATCCCAATCATCGACGGAGAATATTTTCCATATCTTGCTTTTTTCTTTATCCAAAGCATAGTGATTAATTTTTTTATCTTCTGGTGAAAAATTAATATCACTAAAATTAAGCGTTCTGATTCGTCTATTGTTTTGAGTATGGTAGTATAGTACTAAATTGTGTGTATCCCAAGCTGAGGTCCAAAGAGTTGCACTTTTCATATTATCTTCATTGCTAGAAATGTTTGAACCCTCGGCTGCACCTAAAGGTACATTAAAGTTATCTAAGATTCTGAAAATTTCATTTACAGCATCTAAGCCATCGGTTGTTTTTCTTGCTGTTTGCGAAAAGGCAACAGCACGTATAAACCTCGATGGAGGTGTAAAATCGCCTGGTAAACCTATAAGACCAGAACCTCCGCCCAAAGGTGTAAAATCCATGTCTTCTATTTTCTTTGTTGGTATTGCAACAGGAGACAGGTTAACATAATTGCGTAAATTAGTTATATGCCAATCATAATTTGGCGAATTGGTAATTACACCTAATGGACTATCATAAATTTTTACTTTTTGATTTGTAAACTCTATAACGATGGATTTTCCAGATGGTTCTGTAACAATAAAATGAGCATCAGCTTGTTTTTTAATAGATTCTTCAATGACACCAACAACGTTAATTTTGTTCATTCCGTCTATAACTTCATCAATAGTTGTAAATTGCGATAAAATATAATGAGTCACGTCTTGAGCTGAAATGGTATTATCCACTTTATCTTTATCGAATTCCTCATATGACGCGAATCCTGGATGATAGAATAATCCTGCTGTAAGTCCTTTTTCATTCATTCCATCTGCTATAACCATCTTACCAAGTATGTCTAAACCAACAAAACCATATTTACCAGTTCATTTTTTACCAGAATATCCATCTGGTGTTAATCCGGTAAATTCATAACCGCGTGGAAAAATGGTCACTCTAGAATCTAAGTCAAAAGCCCCCCATTCTAATGTACGACCATAAACCACAGTACCGTCATTTGCAGTTAAACAAATTCCGGTACAGGCATTTGATTTATTGTTAATTAAAAGTGCAAACAACACTAATATTGTAAAAAAAATATACTTGAAGTTCAAAACGTTTAATTTATTTTTTGTTTTCATAATTAAGAGTTTATTTAGGTAAATAAATCACAATCCTTTTTAATTGACCACCAATATCGTTATATAAGGATTGCGTCAACCTGCGGTTGCAGGTTGACTACGAATAGGTGTTAAATCAAACTTTCCTTACCGTTAAAAATACTATTTCTCTTTTGAATAAACAAGAAATTTTTACTCTACCCACCTCCTTACAACAAACCTCTCACCTTCGGATGTATCCCAATCATCGACGGGTTGTCGTTCATCCATAACTTCCTTTAATCTGTCTAAGAGATCATTTTTCTGAACTCCTTTTGGTGGTCTGCTTTCGATAGCAGTCTTTTCATCAATAACGATTATTACATGTCCCTTCCATACGATTAAGTCAAGAGGTTTGTTATAAGGAGGTAGATTTGATTGTATAAAAGAAAAGGATCGTGAGACTCCTTTTATTCTTGACTATTCAGAGTCCTTCTGACGAGGAGACTCTGCGATGACAATGGTTTGAAATTTCGATATTTCCTTTCTGATTTTTTATTTCCAATTGTCTGGTTTTTTTAAGATAAAACCATCTTTCTTTATTACTTCATCTTTGAACTGACTATCAGCAAGTTTTTTTCTACCTATAACCAATGAGCCTTTTGCAACCAAAGCAACAGAATTATTATGTCTTTTGGGTGGAAATGCAACAAAGACCCTTTTGTTATTAAAATTTTCAATTATAGCTTTAATTGGAGGAACTAAATCGCTATCACCTGAAATAAGCATTGCCATGTCGTAATTGTTATGATATGCATCAATTATCATTTGGGTTGCAATATTTACATCAGTCATTTTCTCATTATAGTAAGCCCAAATGTGTCCGCAACGGTGGCATTCTATTTTATCTCGTTGATAATGACCATAATAAACTTTAATATCAAAAGCTTCTAAGGCTTCAATGAATGTTGTTTGTCGTTTTTGTTTGTCGGGATTATTACTGACTCGGCTTGTAAAATATTTGATTTTTATAAGCTTCTGATTTGATTTAAGCAGATTTTTGGCAAGTAATTTTACATTGAGCCATTTTAATTTTTCAAAACCAGCTTCAAGCATGCCAAAATACAGGTTAAAGCCGTCAACATAAACAATTACTCTTTCAGTTTTACTAATATTATTTGTTTTTGTCATTTTAATTGTATATTTTTGTAACATAAACATCACCAAAGATAGCATCTTTGGCCCGACGCCCTACTCGTAGGGCGTTTCTTTTTTTATAGATTACTTATCTTTATTCTTCTTAAAATTCTCAGCTTGTTCAAAAATTTCTTTATATACTTCATCTCTTGACACAGTTGGATCGCCGTAGTCTACAAGAATAAAAATTAAATTAATTCTATTTCGTTTGTTAGACAAGCTACAATTTTTTGTATGAAAAACAATTAGCTTTCACTCAACCCACCTCCTCACAACAAACCTCTCACCTTCGGAAGAATCCCAATCATCAACAGGCTGTCGTTCTTCCATTACTTCTTTTAATCTGTTTAAAAGGTCATTTTTCTGAACTCCTTTTGGTGGTCTGCTTTCGATAGCGGTCTTTTCATCGAGGACAATTATAACGTGTCCTTTCCAGACGATGAGGTCAAGAGGTTTGAGCATATTCTGTATTGCAGTATCGGTTTTACCTGATATGTTCAAGCCTGTTCCGTAATTTACTAAGGATGAGGTGTTTCTTGGAGTAGCACCGTCTGTCGTCTGGTAGATAAGTCCGGAACAATCGACTCCTCTTAAACACCAGTTGTCTTCTATCTCTTTATATAGTATATTTTTTGGTTTGTAAAAGCTAAGCATCTCTGTTATTCCATTGCAAAAATTACCGCCCCATAAGTACCTGCATCCTTCGAGTGATAACATATTATTAATTATCTCGTCTCTGGACGGTATCTCAATTTTTCTTTCTTTGGATTTCTTGTTAGAAACGTTTACGAACCTGCTGTCTATGAAAAGTTCTGTGGAAGTGTATGGGTAGTCTGTTGTGGTAATTCGATAAATAATGTGATCTTGCTTTGGTATTGTTTCGTGTATTTTAAAAACAGTATTCGGAATTGCAATAAACTCGAGAGCCATAATGTGACCTTCTTCATCTAACTTAAGACTATCACCGCTTTCACCTCCGAAAACAGATTCGAAATCGCTTGTGTTTAATACCGGTGTATGAAGCATTGCAATTGCGAATTGCTCTACCCGAGATTCAATATCTTGAGATTTGCAAAAGTAATTGCCAAGTGAAAATAGTAGAAAAAATAATACGAATGGAAATTTGAGATACTTCTTATTCATAAAATACTATTTAAATTGTTATAATTATTTAATAGTGTTAAATTGAAAAAATTTTCTGAGTAACGCAATGGATTTTAAAGAATTATAAAAATTCCTTCCAATTGTAATTTCGGTGTAGATAATACCCATTCATTTAAAACAATAAAGGTTTTCAATGAGAAAAATAATATTTAAAGTTGTTCTATGTTTAGTTTTCATGTTTATGATAAGTACGTCACTCTTACATTCTCAAATTGTAATTAACGAGATAATGTACAGACCGACCGTATCTACAAATGAGTGGTTTGAATTATACAACTTAACTTCGGACTCAATCGACCTTAAGAATTGGAAATGGAAAGATGCTACATCAACTTTGAGAACAATTACGGCTCAAAGTATTTATATAAAAGCAAATTCGTATGTAGTACTCTGCAGGGATTCCGCAGCATTAAAAATTTCGAATCCATCCATTACAGGAACGATTATACAAACTTCTTGGAGTGCTTTGAACAACACGGGTGATGATGTAATATTAATAGACACTGCTGACGTAAGGATAGACTCTGTTGCGTACCAAACGACTTGGGGTAGTGCAAGCGGGTTTTCAATCGAAAGGATTGACCCGAACGGTCCTTCAAACAGTTCGTCTAACTGGGGACTATCTATTGATCCTGAGCAATCTACACCAAATAGAAGAAACTCTATCGCTCCCTTGCAGAATAACCTGATGTTAAGCTCTTTTACAATCAATCCAGTAAATCCCGTTGTAGGAGATACACTAAGACTTGATTTTATGATTAAGAATGTTGGGTTGTTAGTTGCAAACAACTTCTCTTTGAAAATCTATAACGATGTGAATTTTGACAGCATACCCCAGCAAAGTGAATTAATAAACACTCAGAATTACGCAACTCTTAATCCAGATGATTCTGTTTCCTATGAATTTTTAATTTTGAACATTGACAGCGGATTAAAGCAGTACATTGGGTATGTAGATTATCCTCCTGATGAAGATACTCTGAATAATAAATTGGTACGAAGTGTAAACATTGGGGGAATTGTGACGGTTTCCGATATTGTAATTAACGAGATCATGTACGGACCTAATGCTCCCGAAGAGGAATGGTTCGAATTGTTGAACATTGGAAACGATAATGTAAATTTGCAGAATTGGAAATGGAAAGATGCAACATCTACAATAAGAACGATTACAACATCGAGTATTGTTTTGCCTGTCAATTCATACATTGTGATTTGTGAGGATTCTAATACGGTGAAGAATGCCCACCCGGGATTTACAGGCTTAATTATACAAACGGTATGGAGTGCTCTGAATAATTCCGGTGATGATGTTATATTAATCAATCCTGCTGGTGAAAGAATAGACTCGGTTGCTTACCTTCCGACCTGGGGCGGGGGAAGTGGCTTTTCATTAGAAAGAATAAACTCAACAGGTCCTTCGAATGATGAATCGAACTGGGGTTCGTCTATCGATCCGGAAAAGTCCACTCCTAACAGGATCAATTCAATAACACCTCTGCCGAATGACCTTATGTTGAGTTCGTTCACAATCACTCCTCCCTTTCCTGTAGTCGGTGACACATTAAAGCTTGATTTCGTTATAAAAAATATTGGTATAAACATTGCGAATAATTTTTCATTAAAGATTTATGACGATGTAAACTTAGACAGCATTCCCCAGCAAAGTGAATTAATAAATACACAGAATTATACTTCTCTCAATTCGGGAGACTCTTTGTTATACGAATATTCAATCGCGGGATTAGACAGTGGTTTGAAGCAGTACATCGGGTATGTTGATTATTTGCTTGATGATGATACTTTAAACAATAAAATAGTCCGTAATGTGAATATTGGAGGAATCATACAGAATTCCGGAATTGTAATAAATGAAATAATGTATGCCCCTGCAAGTCCTGAGCCCGAGTGGATCGAGATTTATAATAATCTGCAGGACACATTGAACTTCAAGGATTGGAAAATTGCAGATATCACAACACAAAGCAGCCCGATTACAATAACAACGACTGACTATTTTCTTTACCCAAACTCTTACTTAGTAATTGCAGAGAACAATTCAATTCTTTCGGTTCACACATTAATTGATTCCGCAAAAATTATTTACCTGCCAAACCTCCCGGCATTTAATAATGATGAGGATAAAGTTATACTGTTCAATTCTACAAACGATAAAATAGATGAAGTGTATTATCAATCATCGTGGGGAGGCAGTACCCCGAATTCTTTGGAAAGGATTTCACCGATAGGTCCTTCGAACGAATCAACTAACTGGGCAACGTCGATTGACTGTGAATATTCTTCCCCAACAAGAATTAATTCATTTGCATCTGCGACTCCCGGTGAATATAATGATTTAGTGATCAACGAAATAATGTTTGATCCTTTCTCAGGTGAAGCAGAATGGATTGAGCTGTACAATCAAAGTAGTAAAGCGATAGACCTCAACGGCTGGACGTTCAATGAGTCGTCTTCATTCTTAAACCTTGCGGATACCTGTAACTTTATGGTTAATCCCGGTGATTATGTTGTGTTTACATCTGACACTACTATCTTTGACAGGTTTTCATATTTGAAGAATTTAGAACCGAATCAAAAAGTTGTAATTTCAGAATCGAGTTTTAGTCTAAGTAACGATGGAGAGCCATTGATAATATTTGATGTATTTAAAAACCTGATTGACAGTGTTTACTATCACAGCAATTGGAAAAACCCAAACCTGACAACCTCGAAGGGCACTTCGCTCGAAAGAATTAATCCTCTATTTAATTCAAACGAAAGAGAGAACTGGAACTCCTGTGCGAACCCAAGCGGTGGAACACCCGGATTACAGAACAGTATATACACCAGGAAGCTTCCATCGAATGCAACAGTAACTGTTTCACCAAATCCGTTTTCACCGGATGGTGACGGTCATGAAGATTTTACTATTATCACTTACAAGCTTACCGTGCCTTTCGCACAGATGAAGGTAAAAGTTTACGACGTTAAGGGAAGACTTGTTAGAACTCTTGAGAATAATCAATTAACTGGAAGCGAAGGTTCAATTATTTTTGATGGATTGAACGATGACGGGGAAAGGCTAAGGATAGGAATTTATATTTTATTTATAGAAGCAATCGATGACCAGGGCGGTACTATTGACGAAATTAAGAGTACCGTTGTGGTTGCAACAAAACTATAACTATAGAAGAAGGATATTTTAAATAACATAAACAAATAATTTATTTTGAAGAAATTAAAGAAAAACTACTGTTATATTATCATAGCAGTTTTTGCTATTCTAATTTTTTATAACGCTCTTAACAATGATTTCGTGTTCGATGATGAGAGTGTAGTTGTTAATAATATTGCGCTTCAAGATTTTTCAAACATTCCGAAATATTTTGCGGGTGCAGAGGGTTTCCATAAAGTAATAGGCAGGTATTACAGACCAATTGTTTCCACACTTTACACCGTTGACTATGCAATATGGGAATTGAATCCTATAGGATATCATATCACTAATATTATTGTTCACGTTATATCGTGTTTGCTATTATTTGCATTATTGATGCAATTATTCGGTGATTTTAAATATGGAATATTAGCATCACTGATTGCAGCGCTTGTTTTTGCAGCTCACCCGATACACACAGAAGCCGTTAGCTGGATTAGCGGCAGGACGGATTCACTTGTATCGCTTTTCTTCTTTGCTGCATTTTTATTCTATATAAAATTTATAAAGAGTAACGATAAAGTTGAAGAACAGGATACAGATGAAACTGTGAAATCAGGTTTTAAAAAGTATAAGTTCCTCATTTTTTCTCTGTTGTTTTATTTCCTCGGATTGCTATCAAAAGAAATGATTATAACATTTCCTATCGTAATTATTCTATATGATTTTATTTTCAGAAAGAAAGCACTTACTTATATAAAAGAGAATTTGAATGTTTATATTTCGATTGTTGCTGTATCGATTTTTTATTTAGTTGTAAGATATATTGTTCTTATAGACGTTGTTGAACGAGAAGCTTATGCTTATTTTTATGGAATGGATTTTGTTACAGCAACTGCAACAATGTTGAAGACTATTCCTATGTATTTTAAATTGCTCTTTGTCCCCATCAATTTGCTTTATCATTACAATGGTATAATTCCCGATTCGAACTCTTTTTTTGATATAAATGTGATACTTTCTTTTCTGTTTATTGTTTTACTGATTTATCTTTCTGTTTTCTTTTATAAACGTCATAGTGTAGTTTCGTTTTGTCTGTTGTTCTTTATTATTTCTCTTATTCCCGTGATGAACATAGTTCCCACGATGAACCTTATGGCTGAAAGATTTTTATACATCACCTCATTTAGCCTTTCGGTCTTGATTGCTTATCTTATGGTAAAGTTTATGAATGAGAACAACTTGATTCCCACGATGCTAATATCGTTAGTAGTGATTCTTTTACTCTCGTTCCTTACATATGAAAGGAATAAAGATTGGAAAGATAATAATACTTTATACTTTACCGGGAAGGATGTTGAAGGAACAGTTCTCTTGACAAATTATGGAAATATATTTGCTAACAATAAACAGTTTGGAGAAGCAGAAATAAGATATAGAAGAGCAGTAGAATTAAGAGATAACTCATTATTGGCACATCATAATTTAGGATTAATATTTCTAATAAGGGGGCAGTATGATTCAGCCGAGGCAAAATTTAAAAAGGGATTATCGATTGACTCACTTGCTCCTGATGGATATTTGCAGTTAGCAAATGTTTATCAAGCACAAGGCAAGATAGGTGAAGCAATCGACCAGCTTGAGAAACTTCAGACAATAATTCCTAATTACAGGGATTCAGAAGCAATGCTTGAAATGTTGAAACAACAGTACAGTGATCAAATGCCATCAGATTTTAAACTTCCTGATAATATCAATGCTGAGAAAGATATGCTTGATAAACGCTCCTATCAATATTATCAGGATAAGAAATATAAGGAAGCGATAGAAGACCTCGAAAAGTTAATTATAATGGCTCCCTTACTCAAATCCGGTTATTTGAACAATATTGCTTTGTGTTATGAGGGTATGGGTGATTTGGATAAAGCTATAGAATATTTAAAGAATGCAATTGAAGAAGATGAAAGGAATATTAATGCTTATACTGGATTAGCAAATATTTATTTGAAGAAAGGAAATAAGAAACTTGCAATTAAGCAATATGAAACAGTATTGTTATATGATCCTGAAAACCAGAATGCAATGAATAGGTTAGATTCGCTTAGTAAACTAGAATGATCACTTATTAATAATAATAAATGTACACCATAAATTTTTCTAATTAGTTGAAATGATATTCAAGATCTCCCCCCTGGAATTGTTCTATGAGACTTGTTATTCCTGTGAGAATTATAAAATCGTAAAAAAATTTCTAAAAAATAACAAAGTAACCGAAGAGGTCAGGGAGATATGTTTGAAATGTTTTGTTGGTGAATACTCCAATTACGAGCCGAGGAGTAAATATAAAACTCATCTTTCTGACAAAGTGTTATTAAAAGAAAGTAAGGATTTTAAAAAGGGTGACCGGATAATTATGGGTATTGATAAACATCCTCGATATTTAAGATATGCAGTGGTCGATAAGATTGGTATTGATCACGAAGCATCTGTTATGCGAGAGAATGATGGTGAAGAAT
Source organism: Ignavibacteria bacterium (assembly GCA_016783945.1). GTDB lineage: Bacteria > Bacteroidota > Ignavibacteria > Tepidaquicellales > Tepidaquicellaceae > BS750m-G4. Next base: position 1,079 of record JADHVP010000069.1, on the reverse strand, counting down.
TAATAATAAATTTTTTCAATGCAATGAAAGTATTGGATGATGGATTAACGGACAGACAAAGACTACTAAAGTTATTACATAAATATTTTCCTGGAAAATGGACCGAAGAACAAGATTTTAAATATAACTTAATGTTGGATGAATGCTTATTTAAAAAGAAGAAGGATGAGTCTTAAATAAATTTATTCTCTAACTTACTTTAAAAGCTATGAGTAAGACAAAGAAATTTCTTGTTACGTTATTTCTTGTATTGGTGAGCAGTGCTATTGTTCTTTTCATTATATTATCGTCTTCGAATGGTGAGAACGAATCAAATCAAAATCAAGAACAGCAATCAACAATTATTAATCTTCCCGAACCTCGTTACGACAGCGATGTATCATTGGAAAAAACTTTGCTCGAAAGACGATCTGTTAGAGATTACAGTGATGCTCCTTTATCACTTGATGAAATATCACAGATTCTCTGGGCAGCCCAAGGAATAACAGATCCAAAAGGCTACAGAACTGCACCATCAGCAGGGGCGCTTTACCCGCTTGAGCTTTACGTTGTTGCAGGAAATGTAAATGATCTCTCTGAAGGAGTTTACCGGTATAAACCAAAAGACCATAAGCTCGAGATAGTTTTAGCGGGAGACAAAAGACAAGAACTTTTCGGTGTCTCACTTCAACAGTCGGCTGTGAAGAATGCTGCGGCTGTAATAGTGTTTGCAGCCGATTATGATAGAACGACTGTCAAGTATGGTGATAGAGGAATCAGGTACGTTCATATAGAGATTGGACATGCAGCGGAGAATGCATTCCTTCAAGCGGTCGCGTTGGATTTGAGTGCTGTAATAATTGGAGCATTCTATGATGAAGAGATGAAAGAAGTTTTGAACATGCCTGAAGATGAGCAGCCTTTACTTATACTTCCGGTTGGGAAGAAGTGATTTTATTAATAGAACCAATCCGTAATGTGAACACTTTCATGAAATTGAAGCATTCAAAATGAAAGACAGAGAAAATTTAACTGGAAAGCGTAAGCATACACCTTTCTCTATTCTGGTTGTCATTTTTTCAATCTTTACAGGGATAATA
>JADHVP010000014.1 GCA_016783945.1 Ignavibacteria bacterium | reverse complement strand
TTACCTTTCCTGATATTTGATACCCGTCACCAAACAGGAAACCACCGAAAACCGTAAATAATATTCTATTATTGAAATTACTATTTCGCTCGACACCATCGAGAGCAGTATATTTTGCTTGGAAGATGGACAAACTTATGTTGAAATAATAATTGTCTGTCAGAGTTTTCTGAACGAACAGCTCTATACCATTCGAAAAACCATTACCGGCAGAAATCATAGGCTCGATTATAAAACTCCCCTTCTTCTCAAAGTTGCCGCCGTTATTCGAAAGAATTAAATACGGGCGGTTTTCGCTTACGGGATAATTATTATAATTTTTATGATATACTTCCACAGAAGCTTTCAGGTCGGGAAGGAAAATATATTCAAATCCTGCTATATAATGGTCAGCTCTTATATTTTCGAGCTTTACGTTTGACGGATCCGAGATCAGCCACACATACGATGGCGACTGGTAAAAAATCCCATAACTCATATTAAGATACAGGTTGTGTACAAGATTAACCGAAGCCGATGCCCGGGGCGAGATATAGCTTTTCTTATCGATAAAATCAAAATAATCATAACGAAGTCCGAAATTCAATTTGAAGCGGTTCATGAGAAACTGTGTCCACTGTGCATAAGCCGATGCCTTATACGTATTATTATCGTCTACCAGGGAAACCTGCTGAGTAACATAGCGTGTGTTCGTCGTGGGGTCTATAAAATATGATGTATCCTGCTGTTGATTAATCTCATTAACAAATTTGATGTATTTCCCTTCGATACCAAAAGAAAGCTGGGAAGATATAAATGGCTGTACGAAATATTCGGCTTTAAGGGACGTCTCCCCTTCCTTCGAGAGGTTTTTAAAATAAACGACCTGACCCGTATCGCGTCCCGTGTAATCGAAGCTCGTAAAATTGCGTGTAAACGTTAGTATAGAATATGAATTCGGGGAAAGAAGTGATTTCCACTCCGCAGCCGTCACGTAACCCCACTGGTCATTATCGAGTATAAGAGAATTCTCCTGCTTTTTCTCTTCATCGTCGTTATTAAACTTTACCCTGTCAATATTACTGATGAAATTAAAGGTTAGGAAGTTATCCTCGTTTAGGTCGTAGACAGCCTTACCCTGGAATGAATAATACTCAGGTACGAAGCCAAACCCGGCAGCATTAAAGATTAGATCAAGATAGCTTCTTCTTGCAGAAACCAGCCATGAACCGCGTCTATCAGAACCGATGGGTCCTTCGAACAAAGCACCGAATCCCGTTGCGGAAAGGTTAATATCACCCATAAACATCTTCCGGTTCCCTTCCCTCTGTTTAATCTCAAGAACAGACGAAAGCTTATCACCGTATTTAGCGGAATATCCTCCTGTTATGAAATTCACATCACGTACGAGGTTCAGGTTTATTATGCTTAAGGGACCTCCCGTTGCACCCTGCGAACCGAAATGATTAATATTAGGAATTGCAGAATTATCTACGATAAAAAGATTTTCCGTAGGTGCTCCGCCGCGGACAATAAGGTCATTACGTCCGTCATTTACGAAAGAAACACCGGGGAGTGTCTGCACAACTCGTCCGACATCCTCGAATCCGCCTGGAACTCGCCTGATTTCCTCATAAGAAAGGTTTTTAAACGAAGAAGAAATATCACCCGGCTTAACGAATCGCTCATCCTCGACTAATATTTCATCCGTCTCGACTATATCCATTTCAGCTAAAATATCGGTAACTACACCTGAATTAACCACCATATTATCGAGAACGAGCTGAATATATCCAAAGGATGAGAACCTCACAGAATAAATCCCCTGCGGAACAGCTCCGAACTCAAAATATCCATCATCGTCCGAACCTGCTTTCATGTTCAGCCCGTCTATTTCAATGACAGCACCCGAAATCGGCTGTTGATTGAATCTGTCAACCACCTTTCCCGTCAGGATACCATCCTGCAAAGCATAAGCATTCATCACAATCGATAAAAAAAACAACAAAATTATATATCTAATCATTATTCCCATAATAACTAATAATCCACCTTAGGCAGACATTAATCAATATTCAATAGTCAATTGCCAATAGTCAATTACTATCCCATCCTCTTACAAATCTCTGCGACGTGCTTTCCCTGGAACTTTGCCATGGACAATTCGATTGCCGAAGGTTGTCTCGAGCCGTCTGGACCAGCGATTGTGGCTGCACCTAACGGGGAACCGCCTTTCAATTCACTAATATTTGTTAACTCCGGGCAGGCATAAGGCAGACCGACTACTATCATACCTTGATGGAACAAGGTCGTGTGAAACGATTGAATAGTGGTTTCATTACCACCGCCTGTGCCAGTACTTGTGAATACACTTCCGACCTTGCCGACAAGTGCACCTTTAAGCCACAGACCGCCGGTCTGGTCTAAGAAATTTCTCATTTGTGCAGCCATGTTGCCGAAACGTGTCGGGACACCAAATATTATCGCATCGTAATCACCAAGTTCATTCGGGTCTGCTACGGGAGCAGCCTGGTTTAATTTTGCACCTGCTTTGCTTGCCGCTTCTTCGGACATCAGCTCGGGGACTCTTTTAATAGTTACTTCGACACCGTCAATAGAGCCTACACCTTCTGCAACAGCTTTTGCCATTGTCTCGACGTGACCGTACATCGAGTAATAAAGAATTAAGATTTTTTTCATTTTTATTCTGTTTTAATTTTTAATTAATATTGTTTAAAAATACGTAAAAACACAACATATTCCTAACAAACAAAGTACCGAAAAAATTTCATGATTCCCAAAACTCTAATATATTCAAATATTAAATATTTCCGCCAAAGGCGGATTCCGATTAATAGAACAACAGTCAATAATCAATAGCCAATCCTGCTCGCCATTCTTCATATCTTAAATATTATAAATTTGTTAATTTCAAATACTGAAAAACCCATTAATGAATTTTAATTAAAGCACATTCAATTAATTCAAGTAGAATAAAATGAATAAAAAAAATACACTTCTCCTGTTAACTGTTTTAATTTCCATAACAATATTCACAGCAATATCGTGTAAGGTTGACACAGACTTACAGAAAATAAATGAACAGAGATTCAGCGACACAATCGAATATCAACTTGATGAAGCATTAACGAATGTTATAAGTGAAAACATGATCCCCGGGGCTCTGTCGTCGGTGTTTGGTTTCCCGGTAAAGGAACCTGGATAACTTCCAAGGGAGTCGCAAATCTTGTAACCAATATGCCAATGCAAACCGATTTTCACTTCCGTATCGGGAGTGTTACAAAAACCTTCACGGGTACTGCAGTATTAATCCTCGCAGATGAAAACAAGCTCAACCTCGACGACCCGATTAATAAATATCTCCCCGAATTCGACATACCCAACGGTGATAAGATTACTATCCGTATGTTAGGAAACATGACCAGCGGTTTGAGTTCTTACAGCTTAAACGAAGAATGGGCGAAAACAATATTCGAAAATCCTGAGCAAATATGCGAACCTGAAACACTTGCAAAGATAGGATGCAGCATGCCGGTATTATTCGAACCGGGAGAAAGCTGGTTTTATTGCAATACAAACACCGTTCTCTTAGGATTGGTTATTGAAAAAGTAACAGGTGAAAATATTGCCGATGTTTTCAGAAAGAAAATATTCATTCCCCTTGGGCTGAAGAACACTATCTGGCCAAACACGTGCTTCCTGCCGGAGCCGTATGCTCATGGATACACCGTTCAGACGCTCGACAATAAAAGGGCGGATGCAACTTATATGAATCCCAGCTGGGGTTACACAGCGGGTCAGCTTATATCTAACTTAGAAGATTTACACATATATTCAAAAGCACTTGCGACCGGTACACTGCTTTCTGAAAAGATGCAAAACGAGAGAATGAAATGGGTCATTACTCCTCCTGAAAGCGAAGAAAAAAAGTACGGGTTTGCCGTTGGCTCTTTCAAAGGATGGATAGGTCACAGCGGGGAGCTGCCCGGATATAACGTGTGCATGTTCTACTTCCCGCCGGAAGATGCCACGATCATTACTATGGTTAACTCCGACATTCCTACGGGAAAGAAGAACCCTGCACCGGCAATATTCAACGCCCTTGCGAAAATATTAACTCCGGGTAATGTACCTTATTGATTTTTATGAGGTATTTTCGTGGTGATTTTTAATGGAGTATTATAAAACACTGTCAGAAAGAACTCATAACAACACAATAAAAATATTCCCATTAGAAAAAATGCAGTTAAACGAAGCGTCTGAGCAAGCGTTAAGAAAAATTTGGCTGTCTGAATCCCGATTTATCCCGAAGGGATGCCTATGGCATCGGGATGAGTTTCAAATATTTTAGCTTGCAAAGATGCTGAGTAAGCATTTTTTCTGCGGGTGCCTTTTTCTTTGTAACTTTCTTTTGGGCAAGCAAAAGAAAGTTAATAAAATTTTGTAACTAAACTCATTAAGACAAAAGACATGTTATGGAAAAACTGGATGACTCAAAGTGTACCCCCGACAATCCCGACGAGTCGGAACGGGAATGACACCATTTCATTTCTATTCTTTCACCAGCTCCAAATCCATATCGAGATAAACTGTCTTGCCTACTATCAAGCCGCCGGTTCCCAGAAAATCGTTCCACAGTATGCCAAAATCGAATCTGTTAAATTCCCCCGTAATTTTAAAGCCAGCCCTGATATCACCCTGGGGGTCTTCGACCGTACCGTTATAAATAACATCCAGTTCCAATTCCTTAGTCATATCTTTCAAAGTAAAATCTCCGACCAATTTATATTTATTACCGCTTACTTTTTTCAATGACTTGCTGACAAATGTAATATACGGATAGTTTTCGGCGTCAAAGAATTCTGCGGACTTTAAGTGGTCGTTTCTTTTTTCTACACCTGTATTGATACTGTTAACATCTCCCTTGAAAGTAATCTGGCTGTTTATGAAGTCTTCATCATCTGTAATCACTTTTATGGTATAGGTATCGAATGACCCGTCTACTTCTGCTATGGTCATATGAGAGATAGAAAATCCTATGTTTGAATGATAGGGATCTGCTAACCATTTAGTCTGTGCAAAAGCAGCGGAGTATGCGATAAATAAGAATAACACAAAATATATTAAAGTTTTCATTATGGTTTTAACTTTCTTTATGATTAGTATTTTTTCTCTGCAACAAAGATTTTATTATAAAGTTTCGGGGGGTAACTGATTAATATAAAACACTTGAAAATCTACATCTCTACATTTTGCCTGGATAAACAACATATTAGTATATTATTCGTTAATTTCTCGAATTCATCTTGTAACATTTTTAAATATACCTTGTGGATCCTTACTCTTATCATATGGAATTTGCACAATTATAGGTCTTTCGCTTCTTATACTTTTACCGAATACTACTGCCTGAAGAGGTGGTAAATTTGGAATCAATTTAATATGAGAATCACTATAAATATTACTAAGAAATTTCAGACTAGTATCATCAAAACAAGTAAAGCTGATAACAGTATTACATTGTGTTAAAACAGACTTACTTACCGTTGCAGTTCTTTGAGCAATAACTAATAAGCCAACACCGTATTTTCTACCTTGTAACGCTATTTGAGTGATCTTACTAACTAATCCCTTGGAGTCATAGTCACCCAATCCCATTGTACTGGGCTCAGGCATAACGGTATGAGCTTCTTCTACTACAATTAACACTTTAGGACATTTTTTTGAATTATCTCTTGCAAAATGTAAAAGACATGTTAGAAACAATTCTGTTAAATATAATGTAGCCTTAGTATTTGAGATTTCTTCTAATGTAACTATCCCAATGCTATTTTTTTTATCTTTAGATAATAAAAAATTCTTAATACCCTTTGCTATATCTTCTCTTAGTTTTTTAGAAAACTCATTTAAAATTTTCTTCTCTGATCCCGCTCCATATTGACCTGTATCAACATCGAATAACTTCTTTCCAAGTTCCTCTGATAATTCATTTGTTAATGATAAATTAATTGGTTTTAGTTCATTTAACCGATTCTTATATTGAGCGGTCAAATCTATACAAATTACTTTAACATTTTGATCTATTACATACCTAATCAAATCAAAAGCTAATTCTGTTTTTCCTGATCCTGTTATTCCTAGTATAGCAGTATGGAATTCTAAATTATCAGCTAATGATCCTCCAATTTTTAATTTAGTTTCAGGTATGGTTCCAAATGAAAATTCTTTATCCCTAACCAATTTAACTTTTTCTCCAAAACTTATGGGTTCTTTAAAAACAGGAGAGTTCATAGGGGGTAACCAACCATATTTGATAAATCCTCTTTCTTCATTTAATATACCCAATTGTGTTGCTATTGCTATTTGATATCCATGTCTATCGCTTTTAAAAGATTCTTCTCTTGTTATACCTTCTGTAATCTGATAAAATATTTTTATATCGCCAACTTTACACCATACTAACATTCCTTCTTTACATACTTCAAAATCCCACGTCTCAAACTTTATTTGTGAAATCGATGAATCTTCAACTGTGAATCCTACTAAAGCAGATGTTTCAGTTCCTCCCAATAATTTTGCAATATCTTTATCATTAAAATCTTCTTCAGAAGGATGATTATAAAGATATCCTACTTCTAAGTTATCTAATATTGAACCTGTTTCTTTAATACAAATTCCTGTACCTAATAAATATTCTTCTTGAACCTGTGAATAAAGAGGTATTACAATACTTTGTCTCCCATCAACCTGTTGATACACTTTGGGATTAGAATATTTCCAAACCACGTTTGGTTGAACCTCTGCTCGAACTATATTTGGCCAATCTGTTCTAATTATTTTTCCAACTGATAATTCCACAGTTTTTTTCCTGGTGAGTTTACTTAATAGTCCTGGAATACCAAGAGGCCATAAAGATATAAACAAACCCCAAAATATAATATAAGATATGGTTCTTGTAGATTGTATTTCGTAAAATGAGAAAATACCGAAAAGAAAAAGTATAGAAAATAAAACTCTTGATTTACCAAAAATAACAGAGGGTTTAAAAGTAAAGTCTGCAATATTTTTTTTCCAACCTTTAATATTCTTACTTGAACTTACTGAAATACATACTGTACTGAATATAAATACTAGCAAACAATAATAAAAAACAATATTCCAAGCAATAATTGGAGAAATATCATAAACAGTTAGAAGAGTTATTATACCAATTAGAGAGTTAACTGCTGAATCAGCAGGTTTAGTAAATTTATATTCTAAAACAGCAGATCCTAACACAATTAATAATAAAGCATTTTGAAAAATTAATGCATCCTTTGGATTCTTAGGTATAATACTATCAGTGAGTATAATAGATAAAGTGCAGGCAACAATTACAGATACTATAAGAATAGCAATTCTTACCCATGGTCTTATAGCAGATTCATTATTTTCCTCATTCATAAATTTGTATTTATATCGTTATTAAATTTCTAAAAATCATTTATTATCAAATATATTAAATTGATTTGCATCAACTTTTATTGAATAAGGAATCATCTCTGATTTATAATACCAAGTACGTAAAAAAGGAGCTAACAAAGGATCAGTAAACCTTACAGTATCTGAATTCCTACTAACATATATTATTTTTTTAGTTTGTTGCATATTAAGTAATATGCTATCAAATTCAATTGCAGTTATTTTATTTTTAATTACTATATTTTTTCTTAATAACTCTCTCTTTATAGAAGTTCGATCATCAAGCACACAAAGCTCCTTAATAATTAAGATTTCTTTTTCAGTAAGTTCTTTCATATCATTCTTATACTTTGATAAGTTAGAATTAAAAACCCTTCTAACGGACGCTTTAATTCCATTAATAAAATCCTCTTCAGTTATTACTCTATGTTTTTCGTTCTTTATTTTCTCACCAATACGATCTTTCATAGCATCAATTGAATTAACACCTATTAAATGAACATAATATGGATACCCCATAGAAAAATTAATTATCCTAGTTTTAACTAGTGAATGAAATTTAAATTTTAAGTTTTCCTCTGCTTCAGTTAGAAAATAATGAATATCTTCCCTTCTTAAAGGTCTCAGATATATTTCTTTGGCACTCCTTTCAATACTTCGATGTTCTCCTAAAAGTGCTACTGCTGTTTCTGAGATCCCAACAATTATAAACCTCGAGTCTAATTCGTCAAAATGATCTGCAATGCATTTTAAAAAGTCAGCAACATTAGTATGAACAATTTTATCCTCTGGAGAAATCCTATCATACTCATCTATGACAAAAAATATTTTTTCTTTAATATCCCTAAGTATACAAAATAAATCCCATGGTTTTAAAATTTTCTTTGCAAAACCTTTTTCAGTTTCTGTTATTTTTCTTTCACCTATTGAACCAATTTTTGAGGAGAATATTTTCAATGATCCTTCAGCCCCTAGTTTAGTTTCTTTTGAATATTCTGAAGTCGAGGTACTAATTCCTATTTCTTTTAATAATGATTTTGAGATATTATCAAAACTCATACCATCGAAACAAGTAATTCGAATTACATTCTTTGATATATTTCTTAAACATTGAATTACAAGTGAAGTTTTTCCTACACCTCTACTTCCAACTATTACAGGTACTTCACCTGGACGGCGTAATCCACGTGATAAATCTGAAAGTTCTTGTTCCCTTCCAACAAAAAAATCATGTAAAATAACTGGATGTGAAGGAGTAAAAACTTCTTCATAATCTTTAAATTTCATTTTTCACCTTTCAATTATTTTTATCAAATAATTATACTATTTATTAAAATCTAACAATAATAAAAATTATTCAAGTTCTCACTCACAATCATTCACCCAAAGTACATAATGTTTCAATCCCCTCACTTCACATACACCATACTCTTCGTCTCCGCATAATCACTCGTTTGCAGCCTATAAAAATACACATCGCTTGCAAATTTACAATTACATAATTCCAATACTATTATCATCACTGCTTCTGTGCCTGCTCAAGTGTAACTTTGTAGAACTCGAAGTCAAAACCATTCCAGTAACCAGTAATAGCATCGACAAGAAGTCCGATAAGTCCCGCAAGGAAATCGAGTATTACCCACCCTGCACCAACACTGTATGTCAGTTGTATTTTCTTCTTTTGATAACCTTCCAGTTCAAACTCTACATAATAATCTTCTCCCCTTGTAAGCGATACTTTCTTTGGAGTCGTGCCGACTTCATTACCGTTGACTATTATCTTAGCCCCTGCAGGCACGCTCGTTCATTATTCTTTTTGTCTTTGCGTGAAATCTTCGTGTCTTTGTGCCTTCGTGGCAAACTCATTCAACATTCAAAATCCCTCCGCTCCTGCCCTGTAGCTTTAGCGTACAGGGTCGCCTTAGCCTTAGCCTAATTTTTTAATTTATAATTTACTTCACGTGCACCATTCGCTTCGTCTCAGCATAATCACCTGCATGTAGGCGGTAAAAATACACACTGCTCGCATAACCGCTTGCATTGAACGCTACCTCGTACGTTCCGGCAGAGAGATGCTCATTTACAAGCGTTACTACCTCACGTCCAAGAGCATCGAAGACTCTCAACCTCACATCACCCGCTTTCGGTACGGCAAACTTTATCACCGTCGATGGATTAAACGGGTTGGGATAGTTCTGGTACAGTGAATACCCCTCCGGAACACCCGTCCCGAGATTCTTCACGCCTGAGAATATTATCCAAGTTCTCTTCGCATACACGTTAGAAAAGCTCAGGCTGTCCTTTGTATATGCAATCCAGATAACTGCAATATTTCCTGTAGCTATCCCATTGTTCATAGAGGATTTTACGTTCAATGAAGAATCACCAAGCAGTGTACTATCTGCAGGTGTATATTTTTGACAGAAGAGCTTTGTTACATCCGACTTACGTATATAAGATGCAACCATAAAATAAGTGTCCGTTATAATAGGGTAAAAAAACGATTGAAAGTGATTGTAATTGCAATAAGAGTATTGCTGTATATTTTGCACCAAATACTGGTCTTTAGTTCCATTAGTATTTAAAACCGTCGCGTACATCTTATATTTCCCGCTCCTATCGGAATCGAAAACCATTTCCGGTAATATCCAACTACTTGCTGCAAAGCCTGTGTTCATGTTGTTGCCTGCATAGGCAGCAGTATCAGGAGTTTCCCACACGCCTGAATTGTTTCTCTTCCTGAAATACACCGCTTTCTTTGTATCGGCTTTTGTCTTTTCGTACGATACAATGAAAGAACCCCCGGTTGGAAAATCCCTGTTTACTATAACAGGTTTACCGCATACTGCCGGGTCGGATGATGTTAAGTTCACTTCATCTAGCACAGTATTAGTCCTCGAATTAAATTTCCTGTAGATGATATCATTGTTCTTTTCGTACACAATGTAAAAGATTGCCGAGTCCCTCCCGATTATCTTCACGTTGGATTTATTGTATTGGTCGGTATCGAACGCATAAGGCACGCTCCATCCCCATGAAGTGCTAAAAGAAGATGCATACAAATCCCATTTGCTATTCCTGTAGTCTTCCCAAACAGCGAGAGCGTGAGTTACAGAACCGCTATGACCATACAAACTGTTGTAATCGATTGCAGGGTTTCTCTTCAGCGAAGCCGCGTTCGTAATTTGCGTGATCTGTCCGAGCATACCGTTGGGACCCATTTGTATAACGCATATCTGGGAATTACTTCCCGAGTGCCTTTCAAAAGCAAGTAACTCCATGTTTAAAAGAATCCACTGCGCCGGGTAATAGCTTGAGGCGAAAACAGGATTCTTATCGACATGACCCGAAGTTAAAGTATGGGTCTCGAACTGACTTTGAGCAAAGGTCGGGATGCAAGTACACAACAGAATTAAAAGAATCAGTTTTTTCATGATTGTATCTCCCTAAAGATAATTTTAAAAAACTTAATTCAGACGTATTGCATGTATATAACTATTTAAAAACTATTACTCCTGTACAAACTGTCACCGCTTAAATATAGGTATTTCGGAAGATATAAGAAAGCTAACCCCCCTATCCCCCCTTTCACAAAGGGGGGAACTGAAGGGGGGTTCACTATAATATCTCAACTATCTTGTTCTTAATATTTTCTATAACTTTATTGATGTCTTTAAATACTTCATCATTATAAAACCTCAAAAACACTATCCCAAGGTTCTCAATTTCTTCTTGTCTATGTTTATCATATTCTATTTCATCTTTAGTACTGTGTGTTGATCCATCTACCTCAATTGCTAGTCTAAGTTTTGGACAATAGAAATCTACTACATAAGAACCGATGCTGAATTGTCTAAGGAATCTTTGATTGTGTATCTTTCTGTTTCTTAACTTCTCCCAAAGAAGTTTCTCCGCCTTTGTCATGTTCTTCCGCAGAAGTCTTCGCTTTTCTTTTTCTTTATATTTGTTGAATATTCTTGTCATTTCTTGGGAACCCCCCTTTCACAAAGGGGGGAATTGAAGGGGGGTTTAAGCTCTTTATTACCACCCTCACTCTTTTCATTTTGCTTTTTCTGATTGTTTATTCTTCCCATCTTTAAGCATGTTTAGACCTCCCCTATATCCCCTCCTTAGTAAGGAGGGGACGGAGGGGTGGTCTCTCTATATTTATTGAAGATTCTTGTCATACCTTCGGAACCCCCTCGCCAAAAGCGAGTCTATGACCTATCTCCCCTTTCACAAAGGGGGGAATTAAAGGGGGATTTCATTTTCACAAAAAATAAAATCTAACGACTATAATACCTAATGTATTAAGCCTGTTTAAAGTAGATGTGTAACTTTCTTCATCATTATTATCGTATTTATCGATCTCATCAATATTTAAATGCGACCACTCAAAATGAACTTCACCGCCAAGACTAAAATAATCGGAGAAAAAGTATTCAGCACCAATAATCGGGGTAATTAAAAAACCACTCCCCTTATCTTCGTGATAACTATTATACGATAAGGAGTACATCTTCGATTCTGTATATGTACTAAGATATCCTCCTCTCGCACCGAAATGGAGTTTCGTCTTTTCAATTTCTTTTACATAAAAAATTCCCATTCCAACGCTAATATAATGACCCTTAAAATTATAATCATAATTTGAAAGGTTTAGGTTATCATTTTTTGTTTCGGATTTTACTGAAGTATAGCTAACATATGGCTCTAATTTATATACAGATGAAAAAATCATAGGAATAGACACAGCAGTATTTAACTGAGGTTGGTCAGAATTAAGCGAAGGATACTGATAAAGACTTATGGTTGAAAATGCCGAAGAAATCCCAATACCAACTTTAATTGTCTGTTTATCAGCAGATGACTCCTGCGAGTAAAGCGACGAAGAAAAAGTAAGCAAAACAAAAGATAAGATAACGATTACACTAAGATTTTTCATGGTGAGATTATTATTTTAGGTTTATGAAAAAATCATCGTTCGGGTGTTGTACATGGGAAGCGGGATGCCTATGCAAACTGTCCTTTTGTAAAAATAGTATATTGAAAAGAGATTTAATAAGAAAAAATCGGTACTTGGTTAAATCTCCACATTTTCATCAATGTACGTGATAAAACAATTACAACATTACTACAACTCTATATCCAGTGATTTAGGAAAATGATCAGAAGCTTTTTTAAAAACATTTTCTATATGTTTTACAAATTGTATATCGAACTGAATCATCGAACTTTACTTTTTATAAAAAGATTAACTATCTGCTAATAGAATCAAAAAGTTTAGATGCATTTGTAAAAACATTTTTGTCAAAACCCATTTTCTCAACCAGGTGATAATTTTTATCAAGTGGATTTTTGATAGAAAGAGCCTTGAAAAATAGAATAATCCATTTAATAATATTCTTACTCTTCTTATAACTTAATTCAGAAGCAGGTATGGGATAATCACTACCAAAGACTAATCTATCGTGGGGTATTTTATTTATTATACCAGAAATGAAATTACTACGCAACGGAGTTGCCAGTGCCGATAAATCCGCATAAAGTTTCCATTCATTAATCCGTTCATCAGCAAAGAGCTTGTAGAACTCTTCCATATCATCAAAATATTCTGCGTCGAACAAACCAAAATAAGGTAATGAGCAATGAGCTATTATCACTGTAACTCCCATGTCCAGAGCTTTTCTTAAATATTTTGGATTATTATTCTCATTACAATCGGTGTTCGAAGTTGGGATTGCATATTCGGGACCACAATGAATAAGTAATGGCAATTTATATTCCGTAAGCTTTCTGTAAAAAGACTCGCATTTAACATGAGTTGGATCGATCTGTTGAGAAGATGGAATCCATTTACATAAGCAAGCACCATTTTCCATACATTTTTCTAATTCATCTTGCCAATCCTTGCGGTATGGATGAATCGAAGACCCAAAAAGAATTCGATCGTTTTTATCAGCCAGTTCTACTATATAGGAATTCGGTACATATAAGTGTGTTTCATCAGGTTTAGATTTTCCATTTTCATCATAGACCTCGTCCATAGCCAATAAAACACACTTATCTACCTCTACTGATTTATTAATTACCTTAAGCAGTTTCTTAAGTATTTTTTCTTTAGTAAATTTTGTAAAAAACGAACCCGAGGTTATTTTCATAAACCAGAACGCCGGAGTTCCTTCAAACTTACTTGACCAGTAACACCCGCTTTGAACATCCTCTGGAGCTCCAAAGTGTACGTGCATATCAATTACTTCTTCAGCCATGTTTACCTCCGATAAAATTGTTTATTAAAATGAATTTTATAAAATTTTAGATTTATAAATTGAAGACCTAACCCAGATAAACTGGAAATTACAAATATCAAATAAACCCTGTGGAATTCGCAAAGCGACTATTCAACAGGGTAAATTACAAATCCCAAATACTAATGATAGGAAATATTATTAAATTCAAAATGTTTGGAATTTCGCACATTGAAGTTTGGTTATTATTTGTTATTTGACTTGTCCTGTGGAATAGTTCTTACAAAGTCGGAATTCCACAGGGTGAACTTGTTATTTGCCTGCCTGCCGTCAGGCAGGAAATTTTCTCCCAACCACGTAGTGGTCACTATGTGAAAAAAACACTAATATTAGAATTAAGACACTAAATTAATTTAAAGACATAGCTTAAAATAAAAGCCCTTCGGGGAAAATCTTGTTAAATTAATTGACCTGATTTCTAATTGACCTAATTGATCTAAACAATTACTAATATAAAATACCCAATGTCTAAAACAATACTTTGATAATTGGTTATTGAGACTTGTCATGCCTATTATTTTTCATTAGAAATTGGAGTTTGGGATTTGTTTAGGTCAATTAGAGTAATTAGAGCAATTAGAAATTTAATTATCGACAACATGTTGGTAAAAGTTTTTTTCTAAGGGCTTAATAACTTAGCCTTGCTATGTCATGTAATTGCGTCCTCCAGTCTCGATCCCTCGTGAATCACGAGGTCGTCATCATCGACAAGCTGCTCAATTGATATCCCCTTCAGAACACCTCCATCACCGACCTCCCATTTCTCCTTTACCAGAGTTTGTTTGGTGTCCTTGTACTCAACTGTTAGTCTTTTCCCCTCAAATATTAGATTTGCATAACCGTTATATCCTACTGGTGTCTGCGACTTACCGACTCTGGTACGCTCACGCCTGTCGTAAAGAACAAGACCAACTTTACACTTTCTGCAACTCTTTGGTTTGTCTTCTATGTCCTCTATCGGTAATCCACCATGACCTACACACCTTCCATAAGCCTGCAGCCTGCCCCTCTTTGTGGTGTATCTGCCATAGATTGCATACCTGTGTTCATGACCCCAGAACCAGAGAACCGGACGATTCAGCAGCTGGGCAATCTGACTCGCTGGCTTGTCATACCCGGACTCAAACTGTGAATAGTACTGATGGTGACTCAACAAGATTACTCCGCGTTGTTTATCGTCCTGTAGTAGTACGTCTTTACACAACCACTCCATTAATTTCGAATGGAGCCTGGCATTTGGGTTTATGATCAACTCGAGAATCGGAATGCCAATGGAATGATATCCAGTGTCCAGCCCGATTACCAGCCAATGTTCGTTTTTTAGACAGAAGAAGCTTGCTCTCTGCTTATGGAGCATTCCACCGTTTCCATTGCGGATATCAAGTGAACTCAGTAAATACTTGAAGTACCCTTTACCACGAGCATACATTTCGTGGTTAGCATTAAGTGCAAAGCTGCCGCGGCTCCCTAAGGGCCACTGTACCTTCCCGCCAAGCATGTTATCTTTAACTTCAAACTTTGTACCAACGTAATAGATATCTCCGAGGTGAATAGTAAAATGTACTGAGTCTTTCTTCACAAACTCAGCGATTCCATGAGCTTCTCTCGTACCAGTTGCCCAGTCACCAACTAATGAGATTCGCACAGGTTCTGCCGCGTCGGGTTTTGAAGGTGTAGCTAAAAGAGCATAGATACCGTTGTCGTCCTTAAAAGGTGTATAATCAGGAAACTCACACTTACTACCAAAGCGACTCTTAAGGTAGTGGTATATCCACTTAAAGACCCGGATATCCAAAAAGTCTATCGCTCTGTTAAGTATGGTTTTTCCTTTAGCGGCTTCTCTAAAAAGCTCCTTCTGCGTCTTCCCATGTGCCAAACCCATGGATCGCTTCCAGTGTTTACGTATCCAACTTTTAGCAACGTACTGTTCGCTGTTGCGGAGCTTTGTTTCAGTTTCCATATTTTTATTCATTATATTCCGGTTTATTATTTATTAAACAGAACTGAATTTGTAATATTACTTTTTTTTCTTAATGACTGTTTTAGATCTAATCCCCTCTCTAAACCGAGTTTTTTACTTTCAAAAAGGGAGATTATTTCCTCTTTTACAAAAATAAAGCTTCATAACTATTACAGTATTTACATTAAGCCCACTCACTTCATATACACCATCCTCTTCGTCTCCGAATATTCACCTGTTTGTAGTTTGTAAAAATACACACCGCTTGTATAACCCGAAGCGTCCCAATCAACTTCATAACTCCCTGCATTTAGCTTTTCGTTTAGAAGTGTAGCAACTTCTTTACCAAGCATATCATAAACTATCAATTTAGTAAACATTGACTTAGGCAGATCGAAATTTATTAATGTTGCAGGATTGAATGGATTCGGATAATTCTGATACAATTTAAAATTAACAGGTATCTCTGTATGTAATCGCTTAATGTAATTTGGCCAATCCTCGAGTAAGCAATCATCGACGTTGATAATACTTTGTCCAACCGTACCGGGCGGCTTTTGAAGATAGATTATAAATCGAATATACGCAGTTCCCGATGGAGCAGGTCCAGTAGTCAACTCATAAAATTGCCAACTTGAATTTGCAATCTCGTAATAAGGACTGTCATAATAGGAGATTTCAGAATGATTAGTATTTCTAAAAGAAATTCTTATAAATGCTTTAGAGCTATCTTGCCAGGCAAATCCTGATGGTGTCCATATATAAGCTCCCCCACGATATTTATTACCTGCACTGGAAGAGATATCATTATGATAAGGTCTGGATAAATAATCACTCCCTGATTGCCCCGTATAAACATGCATAGAATAAGGAGAACTCTTGTAATGCAAGCCATCTAATACTGCTCCTGCCTGACCGATATGGTCATCATTCCAAAAACCAGAATTAGGAAATCCACCGGGATTTGTCGATAGATCAAATCCAGGATCACCCAATAAATTTACACCTTGTAAAACAAAAGCATTAATTGTAACAGTAAGGATAAAGATACAAAATATCAATATTCCTATTACTGCGTTATTTCTTAATGTAATAGCTAATGTATTACGAGCAATCTCTTTTGTAATTTTTAGTTCTTTCATTTTATTTATACTTTAAATTAATAATTTATTATTGTCTTTGCTTGTCTGTCACTAGGCACACAGTTTTAATTTTTAATTATCACTCAATCGTCACTTCCTTAACTGTTTGTAACGCTGAGGAATTTGTTCGATACGTCATCTAGTTACTATTTCAAATACACCATTCTCTTAGTATCAACAAAATCACCTGTCTGCAATTTATCCGAATGGATCACCATACGATAAAAATATACACCACTCGGATAACCCGATGCATCCTCCGTAGTAGCAGGCCAATTAACCTCATAAATCCCTGCGTTTAGTTTTTCATTTGCAAGTGTGGTAACTTCTTTACCAAGTATATCATAAACAATCAATTTAACATGTGACGGTCTTGAAATATCAAACCTGATATTTGTAAACGGGTTAAACGGGTTTGGGTAGTTCTGATACAAATGGAATTTTTCAGGGATAATTGTGCTTATCTTCTTTACTGAAACAGTTGGTTCGAATTTAAAAAAATTGATTATAACCTCCACATTCTGTCCATTCGATGGTCCTGTAGTATCATTAAGCCAAAGATTCATTCTAACATTTTCTGTTGAATCAGTTGGGATACTGTCAGTGCATTGCCAATAATGAATTGTATCATAGGGAGGACTGCAATTCAAGCCATTAACGCTTAGGAATTTAACCGTATCGGGTTCCCAGTGAAATATATGTGTTGAGTTAGTTACTCCCGATGGCATATTCCACCTGTACCTGTGATTTGGCAGAGTGTAAGGTTGAACAACATATTGTGCATTTGGATCAGATTGGATACCCCATCGAGAGAATTCTATGTCTATTTCCTTGTGTCCCTGGAAGCAGGGATAATCCCAGGTAAAAAGACCAAGGACCACGTTCCTATCAAGGTTGTATAATGGGTAGGATACCTGGAAGCAGTATTTTCCATAACCGAATGATTGCTTGCTTACAACCTCAGCACAATACCATTTACCATACCTTTTTTCAAGCTTAAGATGAAGTCTCCCCTGTGTATCAACATACGCGTTGCTGTCTGAAAAATTGCAAGAATTTGGACCCACCGGTCCACAGCTTGTTTTTGCCCACCATTCTAATCCGCCGAAGTTTAACTGCTTTCCGTATCTTGTTGTACATTGTCTTGCTATCGATATTATACCGAGTGAATCGGGTAAACATTCGCATTGTCCACAAGCTGGAGGAGTTACTCCATTAGGTAAAAGAAAAGCACAAATTTTTGTAGCATACTTATCACACCCTCCTGTTACAATATTACAGGAAAAAGTTGAGTCGCTGTTTATAGTAGTTAAAGGGTTTGCAAAAGTTGGCTTAGTCCACCACCCGTTACCTTCAACATGAATATACATTGCAATTTTATGTGAGGTTGGGTTTGGGCAATTATGAACTTTTCCTGATATATAGCAATTAGCTGAACAACCGAATGCAGGGACATGAGTAAATTCAATTGTGGGATCAACAGTAGCAAATGAATTAAAGTAAGAACTGCTGAAAAATATTAGAAAGAACAAAAGTGATTTTAAAGGGAATATTAATACATTATTCCCTGCAAGTTTTTGTGTAATTTTGGATTTCATAATACTATCCTCTTAATTTAATTTATAAAAATCGCATATAATAACGTCTTACTGAATTTTTAAAATAACTCTCAATATGTACAAATCTTATTTTCCAATATTATAAAACCTCTCCCAGCCCCGCCAGAAGCCGAGCAGGCTTTCTCACCCAGCGAGTGTTGAATGCCTGTCTACCACCAGGCAGAAGCAAGTCATCTTTAAGCCGGAAGAAATGATGTCTAAAAAACCTTAGGGTCTTCTCTTCTTTACAAGTCTGGTCAAAACATTTTTCATTATTCATTCTTCATTTATTATTTTTCATTTTTGAAATCATGATTATAAATACTGTTGTGCTATTATCTCAAATAAGTTTTTTTTAAAGGTTAATTTATTAAAAAATGTTTCTCTATTTATTTAATCTATAAATTATCTATATATTTATTCCAACATTACTATAACATTATTTGACCTATCGATTCTAATACCAACAGGACTTTCCCAAGTAATTTGTGGAGAGTTAATTAATTCGTCTGCAGTCTCAATGTGTACAACTGATACAGCACAATCAAATATGTCACCTTCATGTGGAGGCCAATCAATGTTGCCAAGTTGTCCTTTGCCTTCCCAAGAACCATCATCATATATATTATGAATCCCGTTTGGATAGCGCTGTAAATACCAACCAGATGATTCTGAAGGTGGATTAACGGGTTTTATCCACAACAATAATTTATGGTTATCATTTGATAAGTTCGTTGAAATTCCTCTACATTCAAATGTATAGATACCATTAGGATTTTTTATTAATAAGGTTTGCATTCCCCCTATAGGTTCCAAAATAGTAACTGATGTATCTTCTTGTATTCTTCCTGTTGCATATAAAACAGGAAAGTCATCAATTTCTTTTTGATTTTGATTTCCCAAAATTAGTTTTTGTGATTTATATTTTGAAAGCGATTGTTGGATGTTTTCAAAAGTAAAAAGAAATGGTTTGTCTTTGATTACTAAATTACTATATGAATCTAATGTTACGTGAATAGTTTTTATTAATACAATTAATGCTTTATCAAGAGAGAATTCTAACTGATACTCTTCTTTATTATCCCATTTTAGGTCGTCATTTGTACTAGCGATTGTGTCAAGTTCCGCGCTAATTCCTACATCTAAAGCAATTTCATTGTTCAAATTAAATTTCATTTCTTTTGCTTTTATCGCTTCTACAATAAAATATATTTCAACATCGAGATATTCCCTAATAAATTTGGTATCTATATATATACTTTTTACTAATTTTTCCAGGTCAATTCTGCCCAGGTTAGTTCGTGTAAGAATGGCATCTTTGATAAATATAGTGGTTTCATGTACTTTTTTATATTTCATTCCGCTAATAAACGGAAGATTAAATGCGGGAACGCCCATAAAATTAATTAATGCGCTTAAAGATGTTTCTGTTTTGTTTTTGTATTCTGGATAGGTAGCCACACTTGTATCGTATGGAATGTTTAAATAATCGACTGCGTATGTTTTACCATCATCATCTATTCCAAAAACATGTCCTACTGAATCAAGTATATTGGGGATTTTCACGTGAGAATAATCAGGTAAAGGTGGTTTTGTAGTACAACAAGAAGAAAGTAATACTGATAGTAGTAAACAAATAAGTAAGTTTTTCATTTTTTTTGAATTATTATTTTAAAATAATTTATGCAATACATTTAATATTTGCATAATTTAATTTGATGTTGAGAATGATATTAAAAAAAGTATTATGTTACATTGAATTTCTTAAAACCTCAATATAAGAGAAAAATACATCTCAAAACAAAATCACTCCCCGCTCTCTCCAGTGACGATACTACTACCTTCATTTGTAGGGATGGTCAAAACATTTTTCATTTTTAATTTTCAATTATTAATTATCACTCAATCGTCACTTTCCAGCTTCCCGACGTCCTGTTGAGTTTCTACTTCGTTCCATTAAAGATGCTCGACGTTCCGTCAGTACTTCTCGCTCTTCGTTCAGTTCCAAACTCCATTCCGTTAATCTTCCTCTAAAGAACGCTAATAATCCGCTCCGCTCAGTTGCTCTTCCTCGCAAGTCCGTTATAATTTCCCTTAAGTCCGTTATAATTGCTCGCGCCGTTCCGTTGGAGTTGCTTGTCATTACGTTAGTGTTGCTCGCTGTTCCGTCAGTGTTGTCCTCCATCCCATTAGTGTTGTCCGCCAACGGTAGCTGTTAAAACAGGGGATTGTTAGCCTGTTTTAGTTGTTTTCTAGTGAAATAATTGTCAGTTTTATATAAAATATGTCAAAAGAACGGAATTAATTATTCATTTTACCTATTATTAAATCCAATACATAAACAAGGTCTTTTTAGAAATTTTCCCTTTACTTACTATAGTTGATTTCCAATTTGCAAAACTCTTACCGAAAAAGTTAACCTTGAGTTCTTATATTTATATTAATTATTATGGAATTAACAATATGAATGTAATTAATAGGTAAATCAGATTCTTCAATATCTACAATTTCTCCACTTAAATTTAGATATTGGAAATTGAAACTCAACCTTTGTAATACTGAATATTTTTTTATTAAAAAATTTCTTATCTCTTGAAATGTAGTATTTAATTCAATTTTCTGTTCAAGAGAAGGTAACTCTTCTTTTATATTAGGTTGCACGCAAATAAATAATAAACTATTACTTATACTTTCCCTCATATTATACAAATTTATCATTTGTGCTATATTACGTAAAAAGACTTTACTGTTATTTCGTAGAGGTGCTAATTTAATTGCAGGTTTGACTTTATCTTGATTCGTTGAATTTATTTTTTCGAATTGAAATATTCCAAAGAACTCAAGAAGTTTTATAATCGGAGATGCAAGTATAGTAATTACGATTTCTAGAGCTAAATATAGCGCAGCTAATCCTTTTTGAATAATTCTTAAGGAAAAAATAATAAATTTTGCTATAATTGCGACAAATATATCTAATGAGATTAATGCTAGAGCTGCAACGATTGGTGTTAAAAAACCTAATATAAAATAGAATGCTTGAATTATTTCTTTTTGACTATCTTTCAAAATGAAATCAACGCTAACAGATGTTTCATACCTCAACAAAGCTAATTCCCCTTGATAATATGCTAGGATTAATAATGCAATAAAAATAATTCCAGCAATAATAGATCGATTCACTTTAGAAACGTACCTGTATTTATTTTCTTCATCTACTGGAATATCGTTATAAAAAATGTTTTGAAATAATTTTTTAACATCTATCAGTTCCATTGCAATAAAACCTAAAACCACAGTTATTGTAATATATGATACAGCTGAAAATACACCAAGACCAAATTCCATTATGCTTCCTTCTTCTGAAGCAGCTGAAATTATTTTTTCCAATGTACCATACTCAAAAATAAGCATGATTATCGCAACGATCACGATGAAAAAGTTTAAAAGTTGCTGTCGAAAATTTAATCTGATTATTGAAGATTTTGAGCCATTCATAGAATTTATTATGAACGCTAATGGTTTATTTAAATTCTGGATAAACCTTAGAAGTAAATCTAAAATATTATCTTTTAAAAAATAAATTACAATCATTTGGAGGATTAAGCCACCAGAAATAAGTAATTCGTTGTTCATATTAATTAATTTTATTTAGTGAAAGTATATTCAGGATTAACGAAGATTAATGTATCACAATTGATAGCATTATTCCAATCATCATATAATTGTTGATATTTATTAGGTGTCCACCTAGATACAGGTACTCCTTTTCCAATTATCTTTATTCCTGAAAGGTTAATTTTTTGATTTCTCAATTTTGTTTTCGTTTCCTCAAAATCAGAATATACAATAATTATGATACTATATTTTTGCTGTTTGAAATAATCAACATCTCTCTCACATGTTCTGAAAGCATTTATTAAATCAGTATATTCGGATGGATTCATTACCATTTTATTCTCAAATTCATGAAAACTATTTAACAAAGATTCACGTTTATTACAAACGAGCTTTTCAACATCTTTGATAAATTTAATTGAATCTGTACGCCACGAATTTAATTTATAAGGATTTTTAGGTTTAGGTTTGTTATAAATCATATTTGTATCGCATAAATTGAATTGTCCAATAAATGCTTCTTCACCATGACTTTCATCAGATATTTGTCTAATAAAGATGTGTTCTTTACCGAATGTTGCATTATTCACATGATCAATTATTTGTTTACATGAGAGTTCAAAAAAATTTTCATTTTCGAATTTTCCTTTTGTTTGTGTTTTATTGTATGAGCCACTTACATCAATTAAATATATTGTTAAAATCTTTTTAATAAAAATCGGTTCACTAGGTATATTTGTAATTTCTTTACTACAACTACATAAGAATAGTAAGATTAATACACAGTAAAAGTTTTTATAAACCATTTTGATTTGTTTAATTTATTTAAAAATTAATAATATTAACACTGAATGGTATTCTATTTTAATAAAACAAGCTTTACACTCACAACGAAGCCCTGCTTCGTTGTGAGATAAATGAATTACTTAATCACTCCACCTTCACAAAATCCAGCTTCCTATACGCTCTAAACCTCAAGCAAACTTCATAGCCTTCCCTGCTTCCTTCGTCGTTTTTTTGTTTCATTTTTTCAAAATATTACTTTTTTTAAGAACTAATCTATTATTACTTCTTTAGCTCTAGCCAGATATGCTTTTCTATCTTCTAAACCATTATAACCTCCATTAATTATCTTTGTAATGCGTTTTACATCATCCTGGTCGGCGTAACTGTTTAAGTTTCTAGACATCCAAAACCAGCCTGAAGCCAGCCAGGCAAGTTCTAGATCGGTCTCAAGTATTTCTGGTGTTTCTATTAATTCAGGTCGTCCTAAATATTCAAAAAATTTTGTATGATTATATCTGCCAGTAAGCTGAATAGGACCATGACCTCTGAACTTCCTACCGTCTCCGGGCTGTGTATTTCCGAGGTCTGTCCTGCCTTCGTAAGCCTGACCTGAATCAATTTCATGCATATATCTTAACGATGCTGATTCATGCCCAACCTGGGCAAGAAAGTGCTGTTTACGCAGCATTGTGTTTATCTCATACTTTTTCATACAACTATTAATCAAAGGTGTATGAGTTTCCAGGTTTGCAGTTTTGGCACCTCTCATAATATGAGTAAGTTGGTCTATCGTAATTCCATCTGACGTAGTAATCACGGGTTCAGTAAATCCCTGGGTTTTTGCAAATCCTATTGTTATCTTTCCAACAATACCATCCGGCTCTAATCCGTGCTCCTTTTGAAAAGCTATAGTAGCTTTGTGTGTCTTTGGACCGAAGTCGCCGTCGACTTCACCGGGTTTAAAACCCTGCTCGATAAGAAACTTCTGCCACTTTCTGACTTCGATTCCTCTTGAATCCTTTCTTAGAACTTTCATTTTTGATTCCTCCTTTATTTATATTTAATTATATAAAATTTAAGATTTCCTTATATAAACACCCCCGGCATTTGTCAGACGCTGCAGACGGGTGAAGTACATCTAAAACAATATAAAGATAGGCTGAGTCTAAGAGACCTTAAATAATTCTCTGAAAGCAGATTGTGTTTTCTTACCTGCGTTTCCATCGTCTACTATGCCGTATTGGTTTTGACAATTTATAATTTTCCATTATTAAATTTTAATAATTCATCACTTCTCATCTCCTTTTAGACTCTAAACCTAAAGCGTACTTCATAGCCTTCCCGCTGTCCACATCATTTCTGTTGATTTGTTATCGTTTCTACTGCATATATGTCGAAATTTTTAGCAAATAGTTATATAAGCTCTTCATAAAACTTTTGCTACTTCAAAGTGCATTCCATCCTTACGACGTGAATAATGACCACCCCAGTAAAAGCCATATTTATTAGCAAGCGGTACAAGCTCTCTTACAGATCCTTCCCGTCCAACTAAAGCAGGTATACTACCAAGCCCGTTCCATGCTGCATTTATATCGAATGCCGTACCAAAAGCATGATTACTGAGCTTCGAGCTGCTTCCTCGAATGAATCGAGGATAGAACGCACCCGCATAATTTATTACCAGGTCAAGCAAGCCTTCTTTCTCCCAATCATTCCAGAGGTCCTGCAATTGCTTTGCTGCAAGTGTGTGGAATTTTATCCTGCCATCTTTTGGAATCAGAGCTTTATCCCCAGGACGCTTTATTCGATTACGAACGATAACCAGTTGAGGTATTTCAACTTTTACTATATTCTTATCTTCCCAATCATCAGTAATACGTATTTCCCCACCGCCAGTTCCTTCATAAGCAAATTTTCCAAATATACGTTGTCTTTCTGTATTAGATAGTGAAGAAAAATTTGGCTTAGGTGGCCAGTTCGGTCCTTCCTTACCCTTTGTATCGTCCTCAAGAACCTCAAAACCTAAGCTCATCGCAACCCCAATAGTTTTATTTCCTGCTAATCCATCAGGTTCAAGATCATGATCTTTCTGAAAATCAATTGTTGCTTGTTCAGTCTTTCTACCAAAGATACCATCGGCATCACCTGTATTGTAACCCAAACCAATGAGGAAAAGCTGCCACGCTTTTACAAGATTACCTCTTAAACTTTTTTTTAGAACTTTCATTTTTGTTTCCTCCTTAATTTTTATTTCGTCAGGAGTCCCGAGAATCCCCGATAGATCGGAACAGGCGGGACTTACGAACACATCAATAGCTTTATAAGTTTTTGTTATCTATACAGCTGCTCCTAGAAATTTGTCTATTTGTTCCTTCATCTTCTCATAAGTAACTTTATCCTTTTTCTTTAAATCTGTCATATTTTCCACAAGCTCTTTTGCAAGGTTTATTTTATCTTTATATATCTTTGCTTCACTTTTCGATTTCATCTCCTGCATTTTACTTTCGATTATATCTTTTGTGTCACCCCTTACAAGTGCAACTAGAACAGCTACAATTCTATTTAGAATTTTAACAACAGCATCTGCAGAAAATCCTCCCAGCAACGCAATAATACTAGGGGTGAATTTTATTACTGTGTTCCCATCATTGGGTAATGCACTCACTTTAATTATGCTTGCCAGGATAAAACCAGAAATTATACCTATGATAATCCTGTTATTATAAAACGTAGTATACTTGGGATTGAAAGTCCGGTTCACTATATACCAGTTCGCCGTATAAAGCGAATAAAAATAAGCCCCCAGTCCTGCAGAGAAAAATAAATTCAGGTTGGTTTCCCATGTTACATTCTTGATAAGACCTATGCTGGTGATAATGAAACCCAAAAGGAAAATCAGACTCATAATCAACATGTTTCTTATAATAGGAACACATTTAGAACCTAACCAAATAAACATTCTATCAGTTGGGGTTGTAAATCTGATAGTGAGAGGAGTCGCAGGAGCTACAATATCTGCGAAAGCTTGATAAATATGAGTTAGTTTTTCGCTATTCTTCTCTATTATTTCGCTGATGATTTTTTTATCCTGATTTTCGTTCTTAGCATTCATTAAATCAGTGGAAATATTTGAAAGTTCTCTGCCGGCATCAGTAGGAAGTTTTAATCCCGACTCCACTACATATTCCGCCATACATAAAGAATCCCTTAATAAGCTGTAAGCAAATGGCTCACAGGTGTCCAAAGGAATTTGTTTTTTCTCCATAATATATTACCTCTTTGTGAATTTTTTTATATTAAGTTTATAACTATCGAATAGAGTCAATCTCCTATTTTTATTTTATTTCATCTTTTGAAATAACATTTCTTTCAGTTCCAAAGCCTAAAATTAAATTAAGAGCAGCAACTAAATTACCTCCTGTTTCAATGTTCTTATCAAAATCTTTCCCGATGTTAAACGTTACTAATTTGTTTTTGAAAATTTCATAACTCAAACCAAGCGAGTATGCAAATTTTGTTTCAGTACTGGAAGTATTGTTATTCTTAAAAAATGTCCGTCCTAAAATTTCACCAGAAAAAGTGAAATTCTTAAAGCCCTCAATAATCAGTCTTGATCCATAATCAAAACTTCCTAAAGTCGTCATTGAATCTGTATTATTAGTAGTCTGTCCAGGAGAGAATAACAATCTAGCAACAGCCAAACAGACAATATTTTTATCAGATTCATAACCACCCGTTAACCAAAATCCATATTTATTTACGTAGCTTAGATTGATATCATTAGTAGGAAAATCCAATCCTAAACCACAAGCAAAATCTAGCTTCCAACCGATACGATTTAGCTGAATTCCTTCGAGTTTTGTTTCAATATCTTTTGTTTCTTTATCTTTTTCATCTTCATATTTCTTTTGAAGCTCCTTTAAACGCAAATCAAGCAGATGGTTATATAATTTTACTTTTACTGTATCATCGGAATATAAGAACCTTTTCTTTTCTGCTGACAGCATTTGGTATTCAATGTCATTTTTCTTATAACTTGACATCTTATCAGACCATTTCATCAATAATTTTTTATTCAATTCTTTCTGATTTGTCGCAAATTCATTTGATATCTTACCTCTAAAGAGTGAAAATTTAAAACCAATAGCTAATTTTCTAAAATCCTCATTTTTTGAAGTATCTTTTTCAGTAACAGTAGCAAATGAAATTCCTAATGTTTGAATAATATTTTTTAAAATGTTTTTATCTGATGAAAAATCTTTATAGGTAGTTTCTTCACCTCCAAACAACCAAAAGGGTGTTACATCAAGAGAATAATTTTCCGGAACAATGGAAAAATTTTTCGTTGATTGCTTTATAGACAGCAATAAATCAGTAGAGGTAGTCGGTCTTTCTATTTTTACATCACTCACTTCGAGAATCTGAAATGCTGGAGACGAAGGAGCCCTGAGTAAATCAAGAGATAATGATGTAGAATCTTGTGCGACTAAAGTTTGAATTTTTAACAGTACAAGAACAAATAAGAGAATTAGTATTTTCTTCATAAGATTTAGTAAAAATCTATATTAATTATAAAATATGCAACTCCTCCATTAGATACGACTTGAATATCTGGAGGTATTATTAAAAGGCTCACCCCGCCCTCAATCTTTCCACTAACAACCATTTTATTTGTTGAAGGATTAATATCATGAGCAACTATGAAAATGGAAAGAGATTTCCCTTTTAAATCTATGTTACTTCCAATTTCAACATCATTGAAACTGTTATTAAGAATTTCCCCGAATTGATCTGTACCAAACATTAACCTTGTCTGAGCAGCTTGTCCATAACCAATAGATATGCTAAGTCTCACTGTAGAGGTATCTTCTTTTACTTTATATTCTGTATGCATTTTAACTCCTTTAGTTTTTTTTATTTTTTTACCCGACTTTCCCTCCGGGTATCTAAGGGTATACATATTTAGCTTACAAATTCCCCAATCGACTAATCAACCATTCTCCAATAAACTAATCAACCATTCTCCAATAAACTAATCAACCACTCCCTAATACTTCTCCGCAACAATCTCAGCAATCTTTTTCGATGTCCAGTAAACATTATGTGCTTTTGGAAAGCAATCACATATACTGATGTATTTGTCTTTAATAAGATTGTCCGGGTCATCGTAAAGAAATTTTACAGGATATGAGATCACATCGTCCTTATCCCAGAAGTTTAACCACATACTTCTTCCCAGAGCATCATTTCTTATTCCTATCTTGTAAGGTTCGAGCAGTTCACCTTTGTCAATTCTTTCCATTAAAGTCCAGCTTCGAATTATCATTGGTGTAATTGGTGAACCAAGCGTTACGAAACATTTTATGAACAACTGACCACTCTGAGCATAACCTTGCAGCCTTTCGAGTTTAGATAAAGAATCATCCTGCAAGAAATTTTTGCTGCTTCCACCGAAGAGAATAAAAAGTACATCATGCATTATTACCGTTCCCGCACTATGAGCTACAATTGTAAATGAATAAACTTCATCATCTTTCAAACCTGGTAAATTCTTGAGGAGTGTATTTAAGACGTTCTGCCTTAATTCAGCCTTACCGTCTTCCGACACATAGTAAAACATGTCAGCAAAACCCAGCAAGAAGTTTTCTCTTATTCTGTAGTGAAGATACCTGAGAGGATTCAATGTAAAATCACATTCCTTTTTTGCAATTCCCTCTGATTGATCACAAAGCCAACCTTCGACACCCGCTAAAATCCTATCGTTAGTTACAACATTCGGTAAGTTAAGACCCCATTCGATATCAATTCTTTTAGAAGGATAGCCCTTCCCTTTTTTTTCAAAAGCTTCTTGTAATAGATTTTCGAAAGAGTTGTATTCTATCGAATGGTCTCGAGGTTCCTTCTTTGGAGTTATCCCGTGTATGTATATTATGACTTCTTTCTTCCTGAGCAAGACTTTTAAATAAAAAATTACCCCCTGCTATTTAATAACAGGGGGCTAAACAATCACAATAACTCTTCATCAATAATCTCAATGATAGCAGCTGTGTCCGGGTCATATATAGTTATCATCCAAAAGTTTCCTGTTAATACCGCCGTTATTGCACATCCTATATCGAGAAAGGACTGCACATAATCACTTGGTGTGTATTCATCACCATCTGCTAAAGCATTCGTGAAAGTAAGTGTAAATACTACTAAAAAAGTAGCGATGAACTTAAAGATTTTAGATTTGAGCATTTTTACCTCCGATTATGGTTTATTATTTATTAAGATACATATTATTAATCATTGTTCAAAAATCAAAATTTCTTAAAACGGAATATTTGCAATTCGAATTATTTAATATTTCTGGTGTTAATAATTGAAAATATCATTCTTTTTCCATATTATTGTGAATCATAACGGAACATTAAGAGTCTTCCTTATAAATCTAAAACTTGAATTTTGAAAACTCCTTCTGACGATCTTTATCAATTAGTGAATAGTCTTACAAAAGATGAAAAAATTTACTTTAAAAAATATGCTTCAACTAACATAAAAGCTGGAGATAAATCTTACGTTAAATTATTTGATAGCATAATTAATATGGAAGAGTATGATGATACCTTACTTAAAGAAGAGTTTAGAGGAGAGAAATTAATTAATCATTTTTGGAAAACGAAAAACTATCTCTATAAAATAATATTAAGAAGTCTTCAAAATTTCCACTCAGAGAAGATGATAGAGTTAAGAATAAACAATGCGCATAATAATATGATACTGCTGTTTAACAGAGGATTATACAAACAATGTAGAAAGGTTTTGGACAAAGGAAAGAAAATGTGCTATGATTATGAAATGTATGGTTCACTTTTAAAAATACTAAGCTTTGAAAGAAAATTAATGACTACATCCAGACTTTCTGATATAAAAAAAGAAGATATTAAGAAACATTATGATGAGGTAAACAAAACGACTGATAAGATTAAAATCTGGAATGAGTATCAATACAACTCAACCAGACTGTTCGACTTGATCAAGAAAAAAGGATTTGTTAAAAATATAAATGATCTACAAGACCTAAAAGAAATAATTGAACAACCCCTTTATAAAAATATAAATAATGCTTATTCATTTGAAACAAAACTCTCCTTTTATAATGCTCATTATTTTTACAATTATCTCGCAAGAGATTATGATAGTTGTCTTCAATACAGTAAAAAGATGATTGAGCTATTCGAGTCTTCATCAATAAAAATGAAGTCAAGGTATGATACCTATATAAAAATAATTACTAACTATCTTGAGGTGTGTCTATTGACATCTAACTTTGAATCTTTCAAGAGTTATTTTAAAGTATTAAAATTATTATCTCCGGGCTTAAAGAATAGCAACATCTTCATAGTAACAGTAAATCTTGAACTGGAATATTATATAAAATCCGGAGAGTATGAGACTGGACTTAAATTCATTAATCAAATCCTGCCATTCCTGGATAATTTTAAAGGGGAGGCAAATGAAATGAGGAAGTGTTCATTCTATTATAATGTTGCTTATCTCTATTTTTTAAAAAATAATTTCAGCGTATCACTCTTTTACCTTAACAAAATATTAAACAATGAAAAAATTAAAGACGAGTTAGAAGTTTTCTACTATGCTAGATTGCTGAATCTTTTAATTCACTATGAATTGGGGAACTACAAACTGCTTAAATACATACTCAAATCGACTTATCGCTTTCTTTCGAAAAGACAAAGAGTTTTTAAAACCGAAAAACTTATATATTACTTTATTCGATCATCGTTTCGATTAGGTTCCGATGATGAATTAAATTACTCATTCTACAAACTTAGACACAAGCTTGAAGAAATTTCCTCAGATCCGTTTGAAAGAGGAGCACTCGGTTATATCGACCTTATATCATGGTTAGAAAGTAAGATCACCAACCGTCATTTTTCCGATTTGGTAAAAGAGAAATTGAAACCTGTTTTGCAGATTGAAAAAGAGGTAACCCCGCATCAAGCGAAATTACCTCTGTAATAATTGTAAAAAATATAAAGTAACCAGTTACTTTATAAGCGACATTTTCTTCGTTTCAATAAAATCATCTGCTACTACTCTGTAAAAATAAATACCGCTTGAGTAACCGGCACCGTTCCACTCAGCTGCATAAGAACCCGGAGTCAGCTCATTGTT
This sequence comes from Ignavibacteria bacterium, assembly GCA_016783945.1. Classification (GTDB taxonomy): domain Bacteria; phylum Bacteroidota; class Ignavibacteria; order Tepidaquicellales; family Tepidaquicellaceae; genus BS750m-G4. The sequence continues at coordinate 11,928 of JADHVP010000014.1, read as the reverse complement.
CACCAGCGTATTTATTTCCCTACCAAGAGCATCGTACACTGTGAGCTTAACAAAACTTTTTTCAGGAATATCAAATTTTATCTTTGTTGCAGGATTGAATGGATTGGGGTAGTTTGCATAAAGTTTGTATTCACCCGGAACCTCATTACTCGTTAAACCAACATTAACAGTAGTCGTTGTAAAATACCAGATCGAAGAATAAGGACTCGTTCCCATTCCGTTCCTTGCATTAGTTCTCCAGAAATAAACTGTATTAAGGTTGAGTATACCCTCAGGAACCTGATATTCTGTTGCACTCAATCCAGTAACATCTACAACTGTTGTATTAAAATTAGGTTCGTCCGAAACCTGCACGCCGTAATCAAAAGCATTCTGAATTCCGTCCCAATCAAGAGTTGGTGTTAGAGAAACCTGAGTCGATACGTTAGGAGGTGATATTAAAACAGGAGCAACAGGAATACTTCCCCACTTTGCAATTCTGTTAGCAGGTGTAGTTCCAGCTAAAGTAAAATAGCCGCCGACGATAAGAGTTGCATCGTGAACACCAAGAGTATAAACGTACCCATTCATACCATTGCCAAGCGATGACCAGGCTGAACCATTCCATTGAGCAATCCTATTCGCTGAAACACCACCGGCTATCGAGAAATATCCTCCGGCATACAAATTATCAAGATAAGTAGTCAATGCTCTAACAGAGCCACTACCTCCCGAAGTACCTGAACCTAACGAAGACCAGGAAGAACCGTCCCAGGCTGCTATATTACTACAAGAACTTCCACCAGCCGATGCGAAATACCCACCAACAATTAAAGCACTATTATATTCCGCAAGCGAATAAACATACCCGTTTCCTATTCCCGAACCTACTGAAAACCAGTTGTTTCCATTCCAACAGGTGATTCGATTTACCGTAACTCCCCCGACAGTTGTAAATGTACCCCCGATAAAGAGTTGATTGTTGTAGACTTTCATAGCATAGATACTTGAATTGGGACCCGCGCCTATAACTTCCCAGTTACCGTTCCATCTCGCAATTCTATTAACGCTCATTCCGCCAGCTGATGTAAAACTCCCACCTAAGATCAGGGCATTCGTAAACACCTCTAATGCATAAACGGTAGCGTTGACTCCCAAACCCAGGGGAATCCATGATGTACCGTTCCACTTCGCTATATTATTTGCAGGTGCACCTCCTGCTGTTGAAAAATATCCACCGGCGTAAAGGTCAGCGTTGTAAACCTTTAACGCATATACGGAACCATTTAAACCACTGCCCAACTCTGACCAGTTACTCCCATCCCACTTTGCAATCCTGTTTGCAGAAGTTCCGCCAGCCAAAGTGAAATATCCTCCTACAATTAAATCACCGTTGAATTCTGTTACTGCATAAACCGAACCGTTTAAACCGCTTCCCAAAGCAGCAAAGTCCTGAGCCTGGGATACGTTGAAGCTTGTTACAAATAAAACTGAAGAAATTACTAAAGACAAGAAAATAAAACCTTTCTTGATCTTTAGAATAGAAGTAGAGCTTTTCATTTCTCCTCCTATTTTATGTTTTTATTTAAGAAATATTTTTTATTTAAAGCATTCTAAGATTTAAGAAAGAGTATCATAATATATAATCAATACTTACTCAATCAAAGTTTATTTAATTCTTTTCATTAATCAAGTTATAAATGCTTCTTCATTCTTAAGCTTGAGAATCTGCAACGGTATACAAACACTATTCTACTGCCTGGAATATTTACCAATCAATTGTGTTTCTGCAAGTAAATGTCCTTCCATGGAATCCAGGACCTCAGCTTTGGTTTTCCCGGGTTCAAGTTCGAGTATTGAATCAAGTGCATAGAGTTTAAAGAAGTATCTATGTGTACCGCTCGGTGGACACGGACCGCCATAACCAAGATTTCCGAAATCATTCGTTCCCTGCTTGGCACCGTTTTCAAGCGTATCGTCATCCGGTACACTCTCGGAGAGTTCTTTCACATCAGATGGAATATCATAAAGCACCCAGTGAATCCATGTTCCAACCGGAGCATCGGGGTCATCACAGATTAGAATCAGGCTTTTTGTCCCTTCGGGAACGGTTCCCCACGCTAGAGGAGGTGAAACATCCTCAGCATCGCAAGTATACTTTTTAGGTATCATTCCACCTTCTTCGAAAGCAGAACTTGTTAGTTTGAATTCCATTTTCATTTCCTTTTCTTTTGTTTCTTGAGTTGAATTTGTTTGAACCTTTTCCTTTTCCTTGCCTTGACACGAACACATCACAACGATTGCTATAAAGAATAAAAATGATTTTTTAAACATTCTTAGTACTCCTTGCATTAATTCTTAATTTAAAGATTAAAAAAAATCTTACTAAAACCTATACTTTATCTATCTTATTTTCCTTCTTCAAAAAATTAAGCAGTTTATAGATAGTAATAAAAGCAGAAACATGAAATAGTATTATGAAGAAGAAAGCTACTTGAACTACTCTCCATTCCGTATCGGGATTCGGTTCACCGTGCCAGATGTCGGTTAATGCAAGATGACTGAATATAATTCCTACTACTGAAATTATTCCAAACACAATTGTAACAATTGAATAGGTCTTTAGCTGTTTCATTTTACTTTATTAAAATTAAACACTTCAGATGAAATTTTCAATTACTCTCATACTCAGTCTTCCTATCAATTCGTCGCATTAACTCACTTGTATATTTTCTACCAAGTGTATCCGCATGTTTCTTTGTCCATTCTGTTAGTTTTGTCGTTCCTGTTGGAGGTTCATCAACATATAACAGTTCTCTCATTAGCCCTTTAATTTCTTCTCGTGTGATCATTATATCGTTCATAAAAAAACCAATTATTTTTCCTGTAATATAACCCAATGAAGGTGGTACTGAAATAATAAGTCGTTTTTTACCGATAATATTTCCGATTTCCTGGACGAGACCTTTGAATGCAAATGTTTCGGGACCGATTGCATTTATCACCGTATTGTCTCTATTCTTACCTTGCTTAACTGCCAGTGCAGCAAGATCATCTACGTATATTGGTTGAAGTTTGTACGAACCATCTCCAAAAACACCGATAAACGGAAAATGCCGCAAGGACCATGCAATGTTATTTATTAAAATATCCTCCTTTCCAAAAAGAACTGTAGGACGAAGTATTGAATACGATACATTGGTTTCAATTAGTGCTTTCTCCAGCTCTGCTTTATACTTGAAATACTCAAGATCCGAATCTTCAGAAGGATTCGATATACTAACATGTACTATCCTTTCCACTCCTGCATCTTTCGCTGAATTGAATAACGTAATTGTATTTTTCACAGCATCTGCCTGTGCGAACGTTCTGTGATTAAACCTTACCCAATAAGTATTGTAAAGGACTTCCACACCTTTAAGAGACTCTGTAAGTTTTTTGGGATTCTCAAAATCAAATGGGACTGCTTCTATATCTTTTCTAAAATGATGTCTTCGATGAGGTGAGTTAGTAAGTGTTATTACTTGATGGCTTTCATCGAGTAATCTCTGTGCAATATATTTCCCGGAATATCCGAATGCTCCGGTTACAGCATGTAGATTTTGCATAGCCATGTTTTTTTTTGTCTTTAATTATTAAGGCTACTTATTTAAAAATAAAGTTTGCTTTATTAAAAATCAAATAAAAAAAAGACAAAGGGGTAATTCAAATAATTGAATTACCCCTTTAAGGTGGCAAGAATATAACTTATATGGAATTTATTTGATTAACATCATCTTTTTTGTTTCAATATTATTATCGGTTATAATTCTATAGAAATAAGCACCACTTGTAAAATCATGACCACACCAACCAACCTCATACGTGCCAGGTGATAGATTATCATTTACTAACCTATCTAACTCCCTGCCAAGAGCATCATAAACAATCAGCTTTACAAAACTTTTTTCAGGGAGATCAAATTTTATTTTCGTAGCTGGATTGAACGGATTCGGGTAATTATTATATAATTTAAATTCAGAAGGTATCTGGCCACTTGTTTGACTAATATTAGTTAAAGCCGTTGTAAAGAACCAGAAAGCAGAGTATGGACCTGCACCCATACCATTAGCAGCATTAGCCCTCCAGAAATAAACTGTATTAGGACTTAGAATACCATAAGGAATTGAATATTCAGAAACAGATAATCCTGATGCGTTTATTACTGTTGTAGTAAAACTCGGGCTAGCAGAAAGTTGCACACCGTATGAAGATGCATTATAAACGTTCGTCCAATCGAGTGTTGTTGTTACCGATATACCGGTGGAGCCATTTGCGGGAAATAATAATGAAGGAGCAGCAGGAATACTTCCCCACATAGCAATCTTGTTCATATTATTACCGCCAGCATTTGTAAATGAACCTCCTAAAATTAAAGTCGAATGATAATTACCTAATGCATAAACAGAGCCATTTATTACACCAAGACCTGTCCAGGCAAATCCATTCCATTTAGCAACTTTATATGCAGATGTGCTTCCAGAGTTAGTGAATATACCTCCCACATAAAGATCACCCAGAAATGTCGAGAAGGAATAAACTACATCATCTACTCCAGAACCCATTCCAGACCATGATGAACCATTCCAGGTAGCTATTCTTAAGCGAGTAGAACCATTGACAGAAGTGAAAGACCCACCTGCTATTAAATTATTATTATATGTAATCAGAGCATTGACAACGCCATTATCAATACCATTTGCTAAGGTCGACCAGCTCCCACCATTCCAGCTTGCAATTCTTTTTACTGTTATTCCTGCAATGTTCGTAAATTCTCCTCCTACAATTAATAAATTATTATAAACAGTAAGAGAATGAATAGTTGAATTAGTACCTGCTCCTAATGCAGACCATGAACTATTCCACTTTGCAATATGATTAGATGTTACACCTCCTGCTGTTATAAAACCTCCAGCAACAATGAGATCACCACCATAAACCTTTAAAGCATAAACGTTTCCATTTAATCCCGAACCAAGTGCCGACCAACCAGAACCATTCCACTTAGCAATCCTGTTCGCACTTACCCCGCCTGCGCTTGTGAAATCACCACCAGCATAAAGCGCATTATTGTAGACTTCCAATGCTCTAATTGTACTGTTCATTCCTGAACCTAAAGGTGTCCAGCTTATCCCATCCCATTTGGCAATTCTATTCATAGGAATTCCACCCGCAGTCGTAAAAGAACCAGCTGCAATTAAATATCCATTGTAAACAGTTACAGCTTGTACAGTATTATTCATACCTAAACTCATTGGAGCAAATCCTTGCGCTTGAGTATTATTAGAACAGAAAACGAATAATATAAAGAACAATAAAAGAAAGCCAAAAAGTATATTATTCTTGGTTTTTTTGAACTGAGTATAAGTTAACATTACGCTCCTCCTTACGCATTTTGCGTATTAAGCATTATTTTTTTTAAAATTTATTTTAGTATTAGTTGAAAATCTGAAGTTTATCATTGATGATTTAAAGAAAATTAAATGTAGTCAATTTACTATGTATAATATCAAATAATAGTATATTTGCTTTCAATTAATTTAATTATTGATATTAAAAATGTCAAGAGTAAAATAAATTATTTTTGAATTTTTAGGATTAATTATGGAGCTACAATTAATAAATCTCAAGAATTCTTATTAAGAATTAATTACAAAAATAGAAAAACGTAAAAATACAGAAAGAAATATGGAAGGTTATATATATTGAATTATCACTTATAATAAATAATTTTAAAAGAAAAGAGGTGATTCCTGTGAATAGAAATCACCTCTTAAAAATAATTCAAATAATTCAGGTAGTTATTTGATAAGCATCATTTTCTGTGTTTCGACAAAATCCGTGGTTTCGATCTTGTAAAAATAAATTCCACTTGTAAATTCATCTGCATTCCAGATTGCTTCGTAAGAACCAGGAGCAAGATCCTTATTCACTAAATCTTCTACTTCCCTGCCAAGTGCATCATAAACCATAAGATTTACAAATCCACCTTTGGGAATATCAAATTTAATTTTTGTAGAAGGGTTGAATGGATTCGGATAATTATTATAGAGTTTAAATTCTGCTGGTATTTCACTGCTGGTTTGTGTAATTCCAGTTACAACAGTTGTAAAGAACCAAATCGTAGAATAACTACTGGTTCCCATACCGCTTCTTGCATTTACTCTCCAGAAATATACAGTACCAAGATTTAGCAGTCCACTTGGTATAGTATACTGATTTGGTACTATACCGGGTACATTGACTATAGTTGTAGCAAAATTTGGATCATCTGTAAGCTGCACTCTATAATCGAAAGCATTCGGAATATCAATCCACTCGAGAGTTGGTGTTAAAGAAACTTCAAGTGAATTGTTAGGAGGAGAAACCAGAGTTGGAGCAACGGGTATACTACCCCATTTAGCAACTCTGTTTGCAGGAACACCGCCAACGTTTGTAAACCATCCACCGGCTATTAAATTCGCATCAAATTCACCTAGTGCTCTTACTGAACCGTTTGTGTTACCAAGTCCAACAAAAGATGAACCTGTCCACCTTACAATATTTGAAACCGAAGTACCGCCAGCTTGAGTGAATAATCCGCTAACGAAAATATCACCAAGGTAAGTACCTAAAGCATATACAGTCCCGTTTGTACCACCACCAAATTCAGACCAATTTGAACCGGTCCATTTAGCAATTCTACGGGTTTGTGTTGAACTGGAAGAAGTAAATGTTCCACCAGCATAAAGAGTACTATCATGTACAAGAAAACTGTACACCGATCCATTACTAAATCCAGAACCCATAGTATACCAATTGTTACCATCCCATCTGCCAACTCTATTTACAGGAACTCCTCCAACCGTTGTAAAAGCTCCTCCAACGATTAGATTATTCCCTAAGTTGTCTAAAGCATAAACTGTATTATTGGTTCCGCTTCCGAGTGCTGACCATGCACCGTTCCACTTAGCAATTCTGTTAACAGTAATACCACCTGCAGTTGTAAAATTACCACCTACATATAAAGCATTACCAAAAACGTGCAACGCATAAGTAGAACTGTTCAAACCTAATCCCAAGGCTGACCAGGATGTTCCATTCCATTTGGCAATACGATTTGCAGTAACTCCTCCAGCATTAGTAAACGTTCCTACAGCATATAATTCATTATTAAATACTGCAAGATCCCTTACAGTTCCGTTCATTCCTGTTCCCAATGTTGACCAGGAAGTACCATTCCATTTGGCAATACGGTTACCGGGGCTAGTAAAATCACCACCAACGATCAAATCACCATTAAAAACAATAACTGTCCATACATATGGACCGTTTACCCCGCTACCTAATGCAGCAAAATTTTGTGCTTCTGAATTGTTGAAACTTGCCAAGAAAAGAAATGACATAACAATACTAAGTAAGCCAATTTTCTTTCCTAAGCAGTCGATTAAATGTTTCATTATTCCTCCTTACGCTAAGCGTAATTTAGTTATGTAAGTAAGTTTAATTAAGAATAAATGAAAATAAAGAAATATTAATTTTCATATTACTAAATACAATGAACAAATTGAAATATCAAAATGATAGTATGTAGACTATTATTTATAATCTCCATATTATCTTTTTCAATAAATTTATTAACTAGTTACTTTAACAAATATGCTTAATCTCATATTATCATTCAGAAGATTCTTGCACCTCATCCTATATAATATCTTGATATTACAGTTATTTTACTTAAATCATTTATCAAAAATCCGTTAAAGTAAGACAAAGTTAATCTTTTTATTTTAAGTTTAAGTTATAGTCTTTGTTGTTATCTTACAATAATTCCTATAAGTAAAAATCAATAGAGTGCAATTATTATACCAAATAATATATTTTATATATATTTAATTGTTAGTTATACAGAATATCTAAAGAAAAATTTTAGAAGCATCATTTATTTATCCGTAATATTTAGAGAATAAATTCATTCACAATATAGCAATCCTGCTGTGTGTATCTTTCAAAAGTAGACTAATTTCTTTCTTCTAATTCTATTAAAAAAATGGAAGAGGATGCGGTTCACTGGTTCACTCATAAATTTCATAATACAATAAACCTGTATTAGTACTTAAAAAATTTTCATTCGATTAATCATATGATTCTTTAGAAGATTTTCTACTCTATTTTTTAAAATACTATTTTTCACGAGCCGCATCTTCTTAAACCTCTCTAATGTAAGAGGAAATAATTTTTCTACCCCGCCATTCGTATTACATAATAATACGTTCACATAAAATGTATAATAAATAATTTAAAAAGAAAAGAACATAAATTATTTTATTTTATTGAAGAAATTTTATGCTCTTGGGTGAAATGACTTATGAACTTCGATTAAATATTCTATATCGATGTGTGTATAGATCTGTGTTGTAGAAATATCCGAATGACCGAGCATTTCCTGTATAATTCTAATATCAGCACCTCCTTCAAGCAGATGAGTTGCAAATGAATGGCGGAGTGTATGGGGATGAATTTCTTTCGCAATTTTAGCCTGCTTGCAATATTTCCTGACAATATCCCAAATTGCCATCCTTGATAATTTACTTCCCCTAAAGTTAAGGAACAGATAATTTTCAGAACGGGAATTTTTTAGAAACTCCCTGCTTTCTTTGATATACTTCGTGATATATTTCAAAGCAGACCTGCCTATTGGAACGATTCTTTCCTTTGAACCTTTTCCAATTATCCTGACAAATCCTTCTTCGAAAAAAATATTTGAAATTTCAAGATTAATCAACTCGCTAACCCTTAAGCCTGATGCATACATTGTTTCGAGAATTGCCTTATCTCTTAATCCAAGCCTGTCTTTTACGTCCGGGACCTTCAGCATTTCTTCGACTTCGTTTATCGAAAGGACAGTTGGTAAAACCTTTGAAGTTTTAGGTGTATCTATATTTTCAAATGGATTATTCTTTATAACATTCTCAGATAAGAGAAAATTGAAAAAGGACTTTAGCGAAGAAATAAATCTGTTGATGGATTTTTCTGAATATTTATTTCCTCTTTTGGTCTCTGTTTTCCTTAAATAACCAATATAATCCGATACGATTTTTTCATCAATTTTCTTTATTGAATCCACCAACTTTACATCGTTAACATATACAAAGAATCTATCGATATCAAAATTGTATGACTGTATTGAGTTTTCGGAAAGGGATTTTTCGGTTCTGAGGAAATTATTGAATAATCTCTTTTGAAGTTCAAAATCACTCATAGAAAAATCCAGTAAATAAAAAAAAATGAATTATGAAGGGAATTATTTTAGGATTTTTTCTTTTTAGCTTCTTCTTTTTCATCTTCAGGATATTTTATTCTCTGATGATGTATACCTACAAGAATCTTTAGAAAACTTTGCTTTATCTTAAAGAGATCTCTTAAAGTCAGATCACATTCATCAAGCTCACCTTCCAAAAATCTTTTCTTAATAATATCATCAATTTTATCTTCGAGTTTCTTTGGTGTTGGATCTTCGATTGTCCTCGTAGAAGCTTCAATTGTATCGGCAAGCATTACTATTCCTGTTTCTTTTGTCTGCGGTTTTGGTCCGGGATATCTATAAGTATAATCCAGAACATTTTCTTTGTCTTCATCAACCTGGGATTTCGCTTTACTATAAAAATACGATACAAGCGTATTCCCATGATGCATTGGTATAAAATCTATAACTTCTTGAGGAACCTTATATTTTTTTGCCAATTCAATTCCTTCTTTAACGTGAGAAATAATAATTTTTGCACTCATGTTAGGATTCAAAGTTTCGTGCTTGCTTTGCTGTTCAAGCTGGTTCTCGATAAAAAACTCTGGCTTGAGTATTTTACCAATATCATGATAATAACATCCTGCACGTGCAAGGACACTGTTTGCTTCAATTGCCTCTGCTGCCGCTGAGGAAAGATTACCCATAACTATGCTGTGATGAAATGTTCCCGGTGCTTTCGTCGAAAGTTCTTTCAAAAGAGGATGGTTAAAATCAGTAAGTTCAAGCAAAGTTAAATCCGTAGTTATTCTGAATACTCTTTCATAAAAAATTACGAAACCAAATGCTATGATAGGAGACATTATTGAATTTATTCCTCCAAAAAGCAATTGAGTTAAAATTTCTTCAGTTCCTTCAGTCCTATCTAAACCAATTGCCAATATTGATACCGAATACCCTGCAAGTATGAAGAAAAATGAACGAAATATGTGTGAACGATTTTTAATATCCCTTACACAAAATAGTGCTAACACAGAACCACAGAAAGAAACGAAAGCAATGCTATAATCCCCTCCCCTTACCGCAGCAACTAAAAGGCATATAATAACCGTTGTATAAAACGCGAGACGTGAATCGAAAATAATAGTTAACAGGATTGCTGCAACTGGTACAAATATTAATAGTTCAACAGGATAATCGACTTTTAATTTCAGGCTAACAAAGGCAATAAAACACTGTATCAGTATAATTGAGGATATCAATGCAAGTTTTAAATTATCATAATATACCCTTTTCCTGATATAATATAAGAATAATATCAGAAGTGTTAATAATATGACTATTGTAAGAATTTTCCCAACGTACTGCAGGAAATAATCCTGTACACCCATCTTTTCCAGCCTGATTTTTTTATAAGAATCAAGTTTCAATTTGGTGGCTTCAGTTATCGGATCGTGTTTACTTATTATTCTTTCGTTTTCACGTACGATTCCAATAGTTTTTGGTATCTGTGCAATACGGTTCTTTATTTCGAGATTAGTTAAGGCTACATCATAGTAGAGGTTTTCTTTTATGAAAGCATTAGAAATATCGAAGATAATCGATTGCAGCACAGAATCCTGGATTAATGGGACAAACCGATTTCTTATCAACCGCATTATCTCACTCCTGTCACGAACCTTATCAACTTCTTCAACATCCTGAAGTTTTTGATTTTCGCTTTTTATTGAGATTTTTCCAGAAGTTATTTTTGATTTGTCTAAGTTGATTATTTTATTCCGGCTTAACTCACTTATGTTCTGTACCAAAAGCGACTTTAAGGAAGGATATGATACATTAACCTGTTCCCCCATATCATCCTTATTAAAGCTATATAAGCGTGACCATTGCTCGTTATTTAATTGAACCTTAAGTTTATTTTTGCCTTCATTTAAAACTTCTGAATTAATATCTCCTTCATCTTTTTCTTCGAGGTCACTTGCTTCATTAAGTACTTCATCAATACTCTTGAAAAACACGAATAAAGAATCATCAATATCTCCAGCAGCTTTTAATTCTACAAACACTGGAGCAACATTTTCCATCACATCTTTCTTCTCTTGCTCATAAATCTTATCATCTTTATAAATTGGGAAAGGAAACGGAGCTATTAAATCTTCGGTAGACCAAATCGTTCCGATTTCGTAATCGGTATCAATTGATTTATAACTTGGTAAAAGAAGAATTACAATTACAACAGTAACTATCCCTATTAATATTTTGACATAGATATTTGTCTTTAGGTCAACATCTTTCGAACTATCTTTTCCTTTAAAAATATTTTTTAAAAAATTGTTCTTCATTAAATACTTCTTCTATACTTTACATAATTAAATTAATCAAAAATTTAAATAAAAAGTAGCACCTAAAATCAGAGCTACTTTTCTTCTTCTAAAACACAAATGTTTATGATTTAGTAAACCTCGACTTTTGTAGAGTACTGTACTTTGTTGTACTTTATAAAATCAGAGAATTGTCTACCGGTTAATTCGATCGTTTTTAAATATTCTTCCCTTTTTTCAGGAAAAATATTATAATTGATTTCAAATAAGATTTTAGACATTCTTGATTATGTGATTAAATAATCAACGGATTAATATAGATAAGCAACTTTTGAAAATAAAGTTATTCTTTCTAACCAAATAATA
>JADHVP010000068.1 GCA_016783945.1 Ignavibacteria bacterium | reverse complement strand
GTTAGCATTATAATTTCATCGCCAATTTTTGCTTTCAGGTTCTCCAGTAACTTATAACCCACAACAACTTCATAAGTAGTATCGGAATTAAAAAACCTTCCATCCTTTATCCTGTCCATAAAAGTCGTTACAGTTTTTTCTTGCTGTGGATTTATCCCGTAAATTATAGCACCCAAAGAATTGTCTTTATAACTTATCAATCCGTCGGCAAGGATACGAGGAGTATAAGACTTCACCTCGGGGTTGGATGTGATTTGCTTTTTGAGTAACGTATCTAATACAAAGCATAATCTTATCTTTGGATTTTTAAGGAATCCTTCTCGTTGTATTTGAATATACCCGGGAAACAGATCGACAACATTTTTAATATTTACCGCATACGTACCTATTTGAATACCCCGCATCGAAATAGCTGCAAACGTAGCAAAACTGATTGCTAAGAGTGTAAGAAGCATACGCCTATTGTTTCGCCAGATATTCCGCCATGCCAGCTTCAGTAACAACTTCAAGATTTAATTACCCTTTTCTAATTCGCTGAGTGAGAATTTATCATTATCGATATAAATATCAAACTCAATATCAAGCATTTTTAAAGTCGTCGAGTAGCCATCGCTTTCCCTGTCAACCATTTTCCATACAGTGGGTATCTTCCTTCCACCCATTTTTTTATAACTCGAAAAAATCATCTCACGAATTATCGTACCATTCTCATCGTAATACTGAACAAGAGCAGGTAGATAATCTGTCTTGCGTACCCAGTAATAAAGCCTGCCCCAAACAACTGCTGAAGATGGTTTTGGAGTTAATTCTATCTTCCAGCAATCAACATTCCCGATTTTGCCACCTTTGACTTTTTTTAGATAATAATCATCCACCAAGTTTGCTTCACGAACAATATCATCATTTGTAAAATCTGAACCGTTCCATGGTTGAAGCATCATAGAGTAAGGTATCTTAATAACGCTCTCTGTATTCCTCAGGTATTCCCACATTTCATTTCCAATTTTTAAAGTCTTGTTGCCGGCTTCTTTTTTGGGAGACTTGATTACAATTAATGCTTTTTCATTACCAACCCACCAGCTTTCCATTTTTAGCGTTCGAGTATAGTCCGGCGTCTTTACAGTCATTTTAAAAGTACCGTAAGCTGTCTCACCCTTTATTAAATCTTCTGCAGTATAGACTATATCTTCTGCTGTCTGTGCATTCAAATTACTTATGAATAATAAAAATAATATTATGCTAAATATCTTTTTCATTTCAATCTTTATTTAGTGGTTTAATAAAACAAATACATACTTTTTAAAAATAATTTTTAGTTTTTGTTAATACTATGAAAAAAGTAATAGGCTTTGAATATTATATTAAGATATCTTGAAACTATTCAGCCACTCCCGCAGGGATCCCTTTGGGAAAAGTCTCGAAAGAACTAAGAAACACAAAGAAAAAGAAATGAGTCAAATTACCACTGCCAGAAGCGGTTGATTTTGCTTTGTAATAAAACATAAAACATGCTGCACTGGATAACATAAAAAACAATAATGGTTTTCTTTGTGAGATTTCGAGGTTAGGTGCCTTTGTGGCAAAAAGAAACCAAGCTGATAGTTACGATATCTTTTGATTTTAAATTTATCAATTAAGGTTTTCACAATTTATACGAAAGATTTAAAATGTAAGTTTAAGAAAGGAAATCTTTTTATATATTTCAAAAATTACAAAATATACTTATAATATAACCGTTACAGAATTCCAATTGAAAAAACAAAAAAGAAACAAAAAGAACACTAAGCAAACCCTGCCCATAAATAATAGCAAATCTCTCGAAAGCTGGATATGGGATGCTGCGTGTAGTATCAGGGGTGTGCAGGACGCTGCGAGGTATAAAGATTACATCTTACCGTTAATTTTTGTGAAACGTCTTTGTGATGTATATGATGATGAGATTGACCGCATTTCTAATAAAGTGGGAAACCGTACAAAGGCTTTCAAACTTATTGACCGTGATAAATCGTTGGTAAGATTTTACATTCCTATAAAACCAGATGATCCTGAAAAGGAATCCTCGTGGTCTGTAATAAGAACATTATCGAACAAGATTGGAGAGTCACTAACACTTGTTGGAGAATTGAAGAATATTAGATTAAAGTAATTTCTCTAACAGGTGTTGGAGATTTGAAGAATATTAAATTAAAGTAAATTCTCTAACAAGTGTTTGTGAATTGAAAAATATTAGAACAAAGCTAAATCTCAAACAAGTGTTAGAGAAAATATTCAAACTTTTTAATATTGCACTCCCAACTCTGCGGATAACAGGCAGTATAGTTGTTTTTATAGTTGGTTACCACATGCTCAAGGTTCAGGCTCTAAAATGCATACACCAAGCGATGAAGATATTAAAAGCAGTCGTCAGGCAAAATTAGGAGTCGCAATTTCACCATTAGCTGTACATTTGTTAGCAGGACCTGGAACTATTGCTACTGCTATGAGTTTTGCAGTTGGAGGTGACGTCATTCATATTATAATTTCTTTAGCAGCTTTTGCTATAATCTGTTTGGTCACATATTTTTGCTTTAGATATTCAGAAGAAGTTGTAAAGTTCTTCGGACAGAATGGTCTTAATGTTGTAACTCGTTTGATGGGATTACTTATTGCTGCGATCGACACAGGGATGTTCCTTACAGGTGTTGGAGCAGTTATAAAGAAAATGGTAGAGATTTATACTTAAAGAAGAATGCTAAAATTCTTTTTATTCTATTAGTATAAAATTGTTATTACATTAATATATAATGAAAGACTGTCGTCTGAGAATCAATAACGACTAATTACAGAATTCACTAACTTCAATAGGATTTAATTCTTCACAACATTAATTCAATGCTTTTTCATTTCTTTATTCAAGATAATAAATGCATTAATCAACTCTTGCAAAGCTGTTCTTATAATTTCTCTTTTTTCCTCAGGAATATTCCTCAGTAATTTTTCATGGAACTTAACATTATTTTCTTTCATATTTTTAACGAATGGGATTGCCTTCTTAGTAAGACAAACATTAATTCCTCTCCTGTCATCTTTATTTATCTCTCGCGTTATTAATTTCTTCTTTTCAAGAGAAGTTAGTATATGAGTAATCCTACCTGGGGTCAACTCCATACTTTTGGAAAGCTCTTTAACAGAAATAGAGTTATGAGATTCAAAGTACTGTAGGCATCTCAGCTCAACTGTTGTTAAATTATACAGACTAGCAAAATACTGTTCCTTAAACTGGCAAATTTTAACAAGCTGTAGTATAAGGTCCAGCATCTCTGCTATTTGATCTGTCTTTGTATTAGGTTTCGTCATAATAGTTTTTTTACTGCTTAATTTTTACATTCTAAATTAAATATAATGGAAATTGTTTTCAAGTTAGTAACCTTTGATTTGTTTTTAGTGAGAAAGAAGAAATGATATTAATATTGTAATTACCATTAATTAGATAGTACATTCGTTGAGCATTGGATTAATACAACAAGAATGAAAAGCAATTGGGAATAAATTATTTTATAACATAAAATATTTATAAAATACCCTCTTAACAAATTATCAAACCTCACGTAATTAAGATTATAAATTCTACATATAATATTAATAAATTTCACTTTGCGTAAAACGCATATCAAATATGAAAACTTTCATAATATTTTTCTTACTTTTCACAATGATCTCATTTTATTCAACGCCGGCACATAATAAATCCTTCCATATCTTAGACGGGTATGAACTCATCGATGCTATGCACGACAAATATGAAGGAAAATGGTTTGAAAAACTTTATATTAAAAAAAAGGTAACTTTCTATAAAAATGGGGAAAAAGAACGCGATGAAGTCTGGACTGAATTCATTGATTTACCAGGTAAGGTGCGAAGCAACATTGGCTGTGCCGAAGAAGGAAACTGTGAAATAGTAAGAAACGATACTCAATTCGTTTTCCAAGATAGCAAGCTCGTTTCCAAAAGAAGAGCCGTACATACAATTTTGCTGCTCGGATTCGATATATACAAACAAAATACCGAAAGAACTTTTGAACAATTGAAGGAAATAGATTTCGACCTCGAGAAACTCTACGAAACAAAATGGCAGAACCGACAGGTCTATGTTGTAGGAACTACAGAAGGTGATACCGTTACAAATCAATTCTGGATTGAAAAAGAACATCTTTACCTGGTACGGCTAATTCAAAAAACACAGAGCGGTAAACTTATGGAAGTAGAATTCAACAATGTAAAAAAGTTAGATAAAGGATGGATTGCAACCGAGTTGGTCTTTAAGGTAGACGGTAAATTAGCTTTCACTGAAGAATATTTAGATTACGGAATTCCGGAAAGTTTAGATCGGGAGAATTTTAATGTAGAGGATTTCAAAACGAATTTTTAAGAAAATAATCACTCCCAAAAATTCAAAACATCATCCAGACTCTCCCGCTCTTTTAATATTTCAAATCTTTCCCCTTCATCATAATACCCAACCACCTTCGGAACTTGCCTGCTGTTGTACCGCGACCACATACTTAGAGTATAAGCACCCGTATCATGTATCAAAACATAATCCCCTTCTTTAACCTCCGGTAAGATCATCTCTTTTGATAAAATATCTCCTGCAAAGCAAAGTGGTCCTGCAATTATGTACGGTGTTGTATCTTTTCCATTTTTAAGATTTCCATCGCTGTCAAGAACCGATATCTCATGAAACCATTCATCCTGTTGATAGCATTTTCTAAGAAACAAATCCGCTCCTGTGTGAATCATTGCTGTTTTTACTCCAGAACTTTCTTTAACATATTCAACACGCGAAGCTGTCCATCCTGCATTTGCGTGTACGTACCTGCCAAACTCCGTTATCAGTTTGAACTTATCACTAAAGAGTTCTTCACAATTATCAAACAGCTTTTTCCTGTATTCTTCTATTGTTACGCCTTTCTCATCCTGCTTGTATGAAACCGGGAGTCCCCCGCCAATATCGAAGATATCGATCTGTCTTTTTTTGCCTTTTCTTCTGAGAGAATCATTTGTCTCATTTACAAAATCGTAAACAGCCTTAACACCTTTCACCAGCAAATCCACAGGACACCCTTGCGAACCTATATGAAGATGAACACCTCTCAACCAATCATATTCTAAAAAACTCTTAATTAATTCCTTCCTGTATTCTTTTATCGGAACCCCAAACTTGGAATACTCCCCAGCCACACTTGTCGAGAGTATTGTACCCGTTCCGACCTGCGGATTAATCCTTATCCCAAAACTGCTTTTTGTCTTCTTTTCCTCCATAATCTCTGCAATTCTTTTTAATTCCGTAAATGAGTCGGCATTTATGTGTACTCCCAGTTTCATTGCATATTCAAGTTCATTCATAGTCTTTACAGGAGAATCAAATACAATTTTATCTGGATCAAAACTCGATTTTTCCGTTAAATAAAGTTCAGGTAAACTTGCAACCTCAGCACCTGCATTTAGAGAATTCAGAAATTCAAGAATTTTCTTTAGAGGATTTGATTTAACCGCTATTGCATGAAGAGTTGTTTGAGGAAACATCCGAACCAGTTCGTTCACGCGTTCCTCTAAAAAAGACAGGTCATAGAAAATGACGGAAGTATCATCATTGTTTACAATTTTCTTATTAAGAGCATTCCTATAAACCTGACTCATTTTTTCACTTGTGATTCTTGCAAGCATAATCTTTTTATTTTTATTGATTTCATAATTACTATTTTTTTAACCTTTTTCAATGTTATTTTTCTAACTGCTTACATGAAAAATTCTCTTTAATCTTTAAAGTGATTTTTCTATATTGCTAATTCGTTTTATAGATATGATTCTATAAAATGTTATAATTGAGACAGTCAGATAAATTTTCTATAATAAATTACGCTAAAGAAAAATGTTTGCAATAGTCGATATCAAAGGTTTTCAATTTAAAGTTGAAGAGAAGCAAAAATTATACGTTCCGAAGATAAATGAAGATACCGGGAAGAAAATCACATTAGATAAAGTATTGATGTTTTCACCGGACGATAAATCATTCGAGGTTGGAGCTCCTATACTTAAAAGAAAAGTAAAAGCTACGGTTCTCGAACACACAAAAGATAACAAAGTCATAGTTTTTAAGAAAAAAAAACGAAAAGGCTATAAAGTAAGAAGAGGGCACAGACAGGAATACACACAGATTTCTATAGATAAGATATCTTAGGAATTAATAGAAACAAAAAGTAGAGAGGACAATTGTCCTGCTGATATTCATTGAAATAAACAAGATAAAATAATTATATTATACATAAGGAGTTATACAAATGGCGCACAAGAAAGGACTCGGAAGTTCAAAAAACGGTAGAGACTCGCAGTCAAAAAGACTCGGTGTTAAGAAATTTGGTGGGGAATTTGTTAGGGCAGGAAACATTTTAGTAAGACAAAGAGGAACAAAATTTCTACCTGGTCGCAATGTTGGATTGGGAAAAGATCATACTATATTCTCTTTAATTGACGGAACTGTTAAATTCAAAAATAAATCGGGTAGAAAAGTATTAAATGTATTACCTCTTGAAAAAGAATAACAATTAGCATTTTTATTAATACACAGGTTATTCCGAAAAATCGGAATGGCCTTTTTTTGTTTCTTAAACCTAAAATAATACCAATATGAAAATTTCAGTTATAGGAGCAGGAAACGTTGGAGCAACCTGCGCAGATGAAATTGCACGTAGAGAACTTGCAAACGAAGTAATTCTACTCGACATTAAAGAGGGAATCTCAGAAGGTAAAGCCCTGGATTTATGGCAAACCGCACCTGTGAACATCTATGACACACGAGTCATAGGTACAACTAATGATTATTCGATGACTGCAAACTCAGACGTAGTCATAATTACTTCTGGTTTACCAAGAAAACCCGGTATGAGTCGTGACGACCTTATCTCCACAAATGCTGGTATCGTTAAAGCTGTTACAGAAAATGTAATAAAGCACTCTCCCGACACGATTATTCTTATGGTAGCAAATCCGCTTGATGTTATGTCATATTGTGCTTTTCTAACTTCAAAACTCCCGTCAAACAAAGTATTCGGTATGGCAGGAATTCTTGACACAGCTCGATTCAGAGCATTTCTTGCCAGCGAAATCAATTGTTCTCCGAAAGACATTCAGGCAATGCTTCTCGGCGGGCACGGTGATACGATGGTTCCGTTACCAAGATACACTACCGTGAGCGGTATCCCTGTTACAGAATTCGTCGATGGTGAAAGATTAACCGCAATTATTGATAGGACAAAGAAGGGTGGAGGTGAAATCGTTAAATTAATGGGAACATCAGCATGGTACGCCCCTGCAGCAGGTGTTGCACAAATGGTCGAGGCAATAGTCAGAGATCAAAAACGTATATTCCCCGTCTGTTCATGGTTAACTGGCGAATATGGATTGAATGAAGTCTATATGGGAGTCCCTGTTGTTCTCGGTAAAGGTGGAATCGAAAAAATTATCGAACTTAAACTAAATAATGACGAACTGGAACTCGTGAAGAATTCCGCTGGAGCCGTAAAGGAAGTTATGACGATTTATGATAATATGAATAAATAAACTTAAGTTGTAAGTTATTAAAAGGGACATCGTTTATTCGGTGTCTCTTTTTTTATTTATTGACGGTTAGTATAATTTCAGTACCCTTATCCGATGCTTTACACTTACAATCATCCACAAGTGACCTGATAATAAATATTCCTCTGCCGTGCTCTTTTAATATATTCTCCTCACTTGTTGGATCAGGAACTTCATCAAAATTAAATCCTTTTCCTTCGTCCCGTATTTTTACGGTCAGTTTATCTTCAGTACATTTTATATCACAAAAAACCCTTTTACTTTTATCCTCTTTGTTTCCATGGACAATAGCATTTAACAGTGCTTCTGAGACAGCAATCTGGAAGTTAACAAGTTTTTCTAAATCAAGATTACATTCATTAGTCATTTCATTTATAAGCTCTTCAATCCTTTTTACCTCAGACTTGTTACTCTCTATTTCTAAGCTTACGTTTTTCAATATGCGAAATTGTTCTTAATTTATATATTCCATAAGACATTAATTAAAACAGACTCTGAACTGCTGTTATATGAGCTGTCATCATACCTAAGAAAATCTTTACTCAAAGATACGTTGATACTGGAATTATTGTTTAACAAAACTGAAATCCTCCCCAGCGGTCCATAATTCTCGAATGTACTCTTCAATATCTTTTCTCCCTCGTCAAATTCATACGTCTTTTGAACAAAATAATTGAATCCTAAAGATATTCTTAAAAAATCGTAAAATAAATAACTAACCTGAGAATTTATTTTCCGTTCATCAAAATACTTGAGAGGTCTTACAGAAAAATTATCTTCATCGAATTCTCCCTGTTCATAAATTTTTACATTACTCGACAATTCCAAAGAAAGCTCTCTTGTAATATTATAAAAGACAGAATCCCTTAAACTCAATTGTCTGTATGAAAAACTCTGAATTTGTGATATCATATCCTCAAAATCATAAACGGTATAATTTGCTAACACTTCAAAAGAATTTACTGTGAGAAAATTACTAAATGGTTCAAAAACATTCCTCGTCTTTAGCTTGTAAATTTTATTAACATTATTATTTGAACTCCGCTCTTTAAAAAGATAACGAAGAGTTCCAAAATTAACTTCGAATGCAGTTTCAATTTCGAAATTCCTAAGATTGCTGTATAAATGTGACAGTGAACCTATCACATATACTTCATCCCTATCATCAAAATTTTCTTCACTGTCAGTATCATAATTCAAAATCGATGACGAACCTGTAAATTTAAAACTATGTGTATTAGTAAGCCTGTAAGTCATTTCTAAAATCAAAGTAGTGGTCTTGCTGTTGTTGTTCTTGTTTTTTTCAATTTGCTCTAACTCACTTGTCTGTAATGAAGTCAAACCCTCCAAATCAATTGGTTCATGATTTTCAGAACGTTCTGAATATGATAGTTGCAGTTTTGCAAACAGATTCTTGTCTGCATACTGAATAGAGGAACTCGCTTCAAGTTGATCTTCAGAAATTTTCGAATCATATATATTTTCGAAAACAACGTTTCCTGCAGAAGGTTTGTATTTATACCTATCCGTTATGTTCTTAGAAATAAACATTCCTGATATACCAAACATTAAATCACCCGTTAAAAAATATCTTAATTCATCACCTATATATACATACCTTTCGATTCGGGTTTGAATGTTATTCTTTACATTATATTCGCTCTTAATACTTGACGTAGCTGGAGAGTAAAAATCATTTCTTGTATCGAATACTCTAATTGATGCCTTGTTATCCGAATTTTCAGTAAACCTCTTATAAACATCCGTGATGATTTCATAATTATAATTCACCTTCGGACTGAGTTTTTCATAACTTAAATTCAACCTCCCATCTGATATGTAATCATGTATATTCAAACCTGCGAATTCTGAAGTTATCGCACCGCGAATTCCTTTATTTAACTCTCCTATTTGTTCCTCGCTCTTAAACCCAAGTTTTGAATTTACATAAATGTTTGGGTGAGGAAAAAAATCCGCGTTTGCAAAAAAATAGTTGTTATTGTTTTTGTTAATTTCAACATTCCTGTCGTCTGAAAGAATACTGCTCTCGACTCCTAAACCCGTATACAGGTTCGAGGTTAAAGAATAATTTGCAACGAACTGCAGTACGTTATAATCTCTGAAAAATTTCTCGCTAAGTTTCGTTACATCTGAATTAAAGTTATTGTTCAGGTAAACTTTAAATTTTTTAATATTCAGATCTAAATTTATTCTCGATAAAAGGTTTGACGAATTGGAATTGTTTTCAAAATCGGTAGATAAATAATTACCCGCATAAACAGTATCTGACAGAGATTGAAATATCTGAGCAGATATATCAACATAGGAGAACAGAAAAAGGACCGTAAGACTAATCAAAAACTTCTTCATACGAGAACTTTTTAATTTCATGCTTCATGCTTCTGAAAAGATTTTCAAGGCTCGTAAAATCTTTAGAATGTTTCAATTCTTCCGTTCTTTCATCGAGTCTTATCTTCCCGTTTTCTAAAAGAATTATCTTAGTAGATACTTTCTCTATAGTATCAAGCAGATGTGAACAGTAAAATATGGTTTTACTCTTGGACGCAAGTGTACTTACCATATCCTGAAAAACAAAAATGGAATTTGCATCAAGCCCGGAAAGAGGTTCATCAAAGAAAACTACTTCGGGATTATGAAATAACGCTGAGGTTATCAAGACTTTTTGCTTGTTTCCTTTAGAGAGAGTTCCGATTGCATCTTTAAGATGTTCAGTGAATCCCAGCAGCTTTGCGAAGTATTCTATCCTTCTGTTTAGAGTTACTTCCTCTATGTTATGAATTGTCCCGATGAATTCGAGATATTCTTTAGCAGTTAAAGAGTTAAAAAGATTAGCCGTCTCCGGGACGTACCCGATTATCTTCTTTACCTCGACAGGTTTTTCTTTTACGTTTATACCTTCGACAAAAACATCCCCGTTGTCAAAATCCAGTGCACCGATTAGAATCTTTGTTGTTGTGGATTTCCCGGCACCGTTTGCACCGATATAACCACATATTTCTCCTTTTTGTATTTCAAACGAAATGTCATCGAGGGCTGTTATCTGAGGTGAGTATTTTTTTGTAAGATTTTTTACTTGTATCATTAAGGAAACTTTATAACTCAATTAATCTAAGTTATAAAAGTTTTTTGTTAAATTAAATCACAAACACAGAATTAAACTATGTAAACAAAACCGATAGCACGGATGTTAATCGTCACCAGTAGCAAAAGACAATTAGAGTACATATTATTTTATTAAAATCATCTTCTTCGTATCAACATAATAACCTGCTATCAACCTATAAAAATACACCCCGCTCGGTAAACTCGTCCCGCTGAATTCAACTTCATACATACCCGCTTTCAATCTTTCGTTTACAAGCGTTGCCACCTCACGACCGAGGATGTCATACACAACCAATTTCACAAACCCCCCAGTCCCCCCTTTGCCAAAGGGGGGATTAAGGGGGGTTATGTCAAATCTTATTTTCGTTTTTGGGTTAAAGGGGTTAGGATAGTTTTGGTGCAATATGAATTGGTCTGGCATTTCTGTCGATACATTATTCACTGAGATTATTTCACTAATCGGTCGTCTCCATAATCCCGAACTCCCTACTCCAGCAAAGACATAATCATTTGTAATTAATAGATTATAAACAGTTTCACTTCCAAGTCCTTCATTTTTCTGTACCCAGGTCTGCCCATTATTGGTGGATACATAAACTCCATTATAGGCTGTACCAGCAAACAAGTTATCTCCTGAATATACTAAAGAGAAAACTGTAGTATTACCAAAGGGAGTCTGAATCCAATTATACCCGCCATCAGTTGAAGACCAGATTCCTATCCAAGTACCTGCAAACAATTTAATTCCATTATTAATTATTGTTTCAGCACAATAAATGTTAAATGATGTAAAGTACCAATTACCCCCACCATTCGTTGTATAATATATCCCCTGACTTGTTCCGCAAAGAAGTGTATTGCCATTTTCATGAAAACACAACACGTCCCTGAAAATGCTATTACTCCAATACCAACTTTGACCATAATTCGACGAGATATAAACATTTTGATTTTCTGTTCCAGCAAATATTTTTTGCTTATGATAAATAAATGAATAAACCCATTGGCTTAACATTATTTGATTCCAGTTCATTCCATCATCGGTGGAATAATAATTATCCCACGATGAACTTATCCATATATCATTGTTAATAAAATCTAAAGCATTGATAGCGACACTTGGAAAAATCGGAAAGAAAAGTGTATCCCAGTTTTGTCCTAAATCGGTCGACTTGTAAAGATTGTTCGAACCGACGTATATAGCATTATCTTTTGTTTTTAATGGTGAATCAAATTCGAAAGGAAAATTATTAAGCTTTACCCATTGAGAATATGAATCAGAAATAACTATTGTAAAAAATACAGCAACAAAAAATGTAATTAGATTTTTCATTTCATTAAAACCATCTTCTTTGTTTCCTTAAAAGTTTCCGTAATTAAAGTATAGAAATACACCCCGCTCGGTAGACTCGTCCCCTCAAATTCAACTTCATACGTACCAGCTTTCAATTTTTCATTTACAAGCGTTGACACCTCACGACTAAGAGCATCATACACAATCATCTTCACATCCGATAATTTTGATATTTGAAATTTGATTTTTGTTGTTGGATTGAAGGGATTGGGGTAGTTTTGATATAGTGAAAATCTTTCGGGAATCTCACTGTTTATCTGATTTACAAAAACACCACCAGTTGTGGTTTTGAAAATAAAACCATAACTACCACCTGCATAACCAGTGTTTAGATTAATGAAGAAAAGGTAATTTATTCCAATAATTGGATTAGTTGTTTGAGGTGTCCAATCATATCCACTGTTTGTCGTCTTGTAAATATTGCCATTATAGCTGTTAATGCATACATAACCGGTATTGTCATTAACGAAAAAGATGTTTCCGGATGATGTAAAATTTATTGAACTAGTTTGAATCCAGTTATCCCCTTTATTTGTTGTTTTATAAATCTTCCCATTCCATGTCGATCCGAATCCTGTAGTAGCATTGATAAAGTACAAAGATCGACAATAGAATTCAATACTTGAGAAATCCAATACAAGCCAGTTTACTCCACCGTTAGTGGTCTTGTTAAGCCTGCTCTCGCTGCTTGCGACAAGCCAATTTTCTACATTGAAACACCAGATACAGGATGGTTCGTGCCAGAATACTCCTGATTGCTCAATCCAATTATAACCTCCATCAGTAGTTTTATGTATACCACTATATTTAGATGCAACAAATCCGGTATTTAGGTCATAAAATTTCATTCGAAAAAAACTTGCATCCAAACTATCTGTGCAAAACCAGTTTAATCCGCTATTAGTAGTTTTGAGGACATAAGAGCGAAGAGTAGGACCACCCCAACATGATATATATCCCGTATTATTGTTAAGAAAGCTAAGGTCATCTGCTGAATAATTAGGGAAATGATAGAAATGCCAGTTTACTCCTGCGTTTGTAGTTCTTAAGAAACCACCCGGATAAGTTGTGTTGTAACTTCCCACGGCATAACCTGTATTTTCAGAAGTAAACTGCATTGACATAATTTCTAAGTCCGGGATTGAATCAGTAATTTGGATCCAACCTGATTGAGATAAGGCAGTTGAACTTAAAACCAATAATAAAAAAAGCAAAATTATCTTTTTCATTTGAAATACCTTTAAGATTTTAGAAATCTCTCTATTACAAAAATAACACATTCAGACTATTCAATGCAAAGACATTTTTGGGCGTTTGTGGGAGGAATTTAGGGGATGTTTTAGTGTATAAAGTATTTGAAAACTGCATTTTTAGCCTGTATATGTAGAAAATGATATGCTTTTCACAGGACAGAAATCAGCATTTGTGGGAAAAAGCCATTTGCATTTTTGCACTTTTTCATAAAAAAACGGTAAAATTTATGCATTTTCATAAACCTTTGACAGAAATTCCAAACCACAAATGACAAATTGCAAATAATATCAAAATTCAAAATACAAATTATCAAATCATCTTTTTAGTATAATCTATTTTTGAAAATTGGAATTTGTAATTTATTTGTTATTTGTATTTTGTTATTTGATATTTTTGAATACACCAACAAAACAAAAACGATATAGTTGCAAGCTTAACTAAATCCAGAAATTTATTATTACAATCATTGTATGGATTATTTTTCAAATTGATATTGAGAATCCATATCTTTATCTTCCATTCAGCCGAGCTCAAATGGCGGAATTGGTAGACGCGCTGCATTCAGGGTGCAGTCTTAGCATTAAGGTGAGGGTTCGAGTCCCTCTT
>JADHVP010000067.1 GCA_016783945.1 Ignavibacteria bacterium | reverse complement strand
AAATGAGCAAGTTCATTATTATAACCAATGTATAAGAAAACCTTATCAACATATTTCAAAGAAACCTTTTTAAAGAACTCTTCATATTTTTTCTCACCATCTCCAAGGATTACAAACTTCAATCTTTGTTCCATAAGTTCATCGAATATCGGTACAAGCAGTTCGAATCCCTTTTGCCATGCAAACCTCGAAACGATACCTATTACAGGTGTATCTTCTTCATATTCAAGCCCACTAAACTCAAGAAGCTCTTTTTTATTCTTTAGCTTATTCTCAATATTTTGGAATGTGTAGTTGTAAGGAATAATATCGTCTGTTTCAGGATTCCAGGTCTTCGTATCGATTCCGTTGAGTATTCCATACAAATCATTTTTTCTATCACGCAATACATTATCAAGTCCTGCTCCAAAATCTGAAGTTTGAATTTCTTTAGCATATGCAGGACTGACTGTGGATATTATATCAGAATATACAATTCCCGTTTTAAGAAAACAAAAAGAATTGTCTAACTCATAAGGACTGTCGGGATAATAATTTTCATAAGACAGATTAGCTTTCAGGACAGTTTCTTTCGGAAATCTTCCCTGGTATCCGATATTATGAATCGAAAGGAGACAGGAAGTCGAGGAAAATAATCTATCCCGGTTGAAGTTAGTTTTTAAATATACCGGAATCAGAGAAGCCTGCCAATCGTTGCAGTGCATAATGTCAGGAGCCCAATTTAATTTCTGCAAAGTTATTAGCACGGCATTTTGAAAGATAATAAATCGCTCGTCTTCATCTTTGTCATCTGTATAAACCTTACCCCGATTGTAGTACTCAGGGCAATCAATGAAATAAACTTCCACATTAGAATTGGGCAGCTTTCCATAAAAGAGATTAAAGGTATTCTTTTTCTCCCCGATCTGTACATTATTATTCTTAAATTCTGATATAATTTTTAAATTATGTTTGTTGATATCTATTAAATCGTACAAGGGAAGGAATATCTTGACCTGACAGCCTAAATTCGATAAAGCAACTGGAAGCGAACCACTGACGTCAGCAAGTCCCCCCGTTTTCACAAAAGGGTCACATTCACTGGTAACAAAACAAACTTTCATGTAATTTGAAGATTTTAATAAGATAGAAAATTAACAAGATTAAAGTTTTAATTATAGATAATTATAAAAGTATTCTATTATTTTAACTTTGATTCTAATTGTAACTATCCAGCTATCAGTTGTTAATAACTCTTAAATTACAAATCACAAGTACCAAATAACAAATAAATCTCAATTAATAAAATTACAGTGACCAAAACTATTATTTCGACTTTATAAAAATATCTTCTTTAATTCATTGGTTCATCAATTGTCACCAATAGAATCTGGTGTCTTTACAATTTGTATTCATTTCAATATTTGGTATATTTTGATAATTTCTTTATAAAAGTTCTAACATTGATAGCAAACTGAAAAGTCGTTCTTTTAAATCATTAACATATTTTGAATTTGATTATTGGATTATTGGAATTTACCTGCCCCGTTAAATAATTCCGCAAAGCGGAATTGCTTCGCATTTAACGGGGTGAATATTTTGTCATTTGGTGCTTGGAATATATTTTGTTATTGTGATTTGTTTCGTTACAAAAATCCAAAAGAACGAAATCTATATTCATTGACTTGTTATTAAACAGTGATTTTTGTAAAATTATGTTTTTCGAATTAAAATTTAATTTCTAAATATAATGAACAAGAAGAAATATTATATCCACGTTCTATCAATACTTCTAATTTCACTTATTACCGTTGTTGTAGCTTGCTCATCCAAGAAGAAAGTCGTTCTTGTCGAAATAGGTGAAGACAAATTATATCTTCATGATTTCGAGAAGGAGTATATGAAGACTATTAACAACATCGATACCGCAAGGAACAAATCGATGGAGGAGAAAAGAGATTTCCTTAATCTGCTAATTAAATTCAGACTTAAAGTAAAAGATGCAAGGGAAAGAGGATTACTTGAATCACCAGAAATCCAACAAGATTTAAATGAATACAAGAAAAATTTCATTTCGACTTTTCTTATAGATAAAGAGGTTGTTGAACCCAACATCAAGAAACTATACGAGCGAAAGAAATACGAGATCAGGGCATCCCACATTTTGGTGAATCTTTCTCAAACGCCGTCTCTTGAAGACTCGCTAAAAGCTTATCAAAAAGCCGAGGATATACTCAAGAGATTAGAAAACGAACCGTTTGAAAACGTTGCAATGTCTATGTCGGATGATAAGACGGCACAACAAAATGGAGGAGACTTATATTATTTCACAGGTGGTATGACTGTAGCTGAATTTGAAGATGCTGTCTATAACCTAAATGTCGGAGAAATAACTAAGGAGCCCGTGAGAACTATGTTCGGACTTCATATAGTAAAACTTACTGACAAGCAAAAAAGAAATGACGGAATTAGAGCATCACATATTTTGATACAGGACAAAAAAGACAGCTTGGGAAATATCATTGATTCTATGGCGACCTATAACAGGACAAAAGAGATACTCGATAGAATTAAGAACGGAGAAGACTTTGGAGCATTGGCAAAAGAATTATCCGAAGACCCCGGCTCTAAGGAAAAAGGTGGTGATTTAGGATTTTTTGACAGAAGAAGAATGGTTCAGCCCTTCGACAGTGCTGCATTCTCGTTAGAAGTAGGTGAAGTTTCTGATATTGTTAGAACACCATTTGGTTTTCATATAATAAAACTCATGGAAATTAAAGAATACTCACCTTTCGATGAACAGGTAGAAACTCTTAAATCTGAATTCAAAAGAGGAAACATGTTCAAGACGGCTTATGCAGAATATTTAACACAAGCACGGGAAGATTATAACTTTAAGATCGATCCAAGCGGATTGAAATTCTTAATATCAAAATTCGATTCCACCAATACACTCAGTGCAGCAAAATTAGACAGCGTTTTCACAGGTGAGGACAGGAAGATCGTTCTTGCTACATATAATGATGGTCAGGTGACAGTAGAAGATATGGTTCAATATCTGAATACAAATCGTGAATTTGCAAGTAACGCTCCTAACACGCGAACGATCGTAAGAATAATCGAAGGCTCTGTTGATATGCCTTTATTAAGCATGATAGCTATTGAAGAAGATATTGAAGATGATGAAGATTATCTTAAACTCCTTACTGATTATGAAGACGGTTTGTTGACATTTAAAATTGACCAGGAAGAGTTATGGAGTAAGATAAAAATTACGGATGAAGAGATGAAAAAATATTATGATGAACACCAGGGTGAATTTACAATAAAAGAAAATGGTGAAGATAAAGTAAGTCCTTTTGAAAACGTGAAGTCATCGATATCCAGTACACTTCAGCAGGTAAAATTTAAAGAAATGGAGCAAGCTTATATCGATAGACTTAAACAAAAGTATCCTGTTGTGATTCATGATGAAGTACTGACACAGGCATTTGTAGAAGAAGAATAACTGATTAATATTTTTTATAAGCATTCAGGATTTTCAGAGACACTTGATGATTTTATACTCACGTATATGATAACTCACGAACTCTGGAAATCCTGAACTATTTTCAGAATAAAACGTTAAATAAATTAAAAACCATCCAATATAAATCTTTTTATTACTTTTAACAAAAACCGTTTTTATTAAAGCTAATTAAATCTAAAATATCATTGAATAAAAAAGTCTTTAAAAAGATAATCGTCTTAATAATTCTTGCTTACATTACATTATTCGGAAACTCATTTGCTCAACAATTTGAAGGCGATAGGATTTTAGCCATAGTCGGAAACGATATAATTTTAGAATCAGACTTTCAATATCAAGTCCAGCTTTACGCACAGCAAAATAAGCTTACACAAATAAGTCCACTACTCGCACAGCAAATCTTCCAGCAATTGTTAACCGATAAAATAATTTTAGCAAAAGCCATTCAGGACAGCATAGAGGTAACAGAAGAAGAAATCAACAGGGAGCTTGATTACAGAATCAACTCGCTTATAGAACAATTTGGAACCGTGCAAATGGTTGAAGAGCTTTATGGTATGTCCTTAGGTAAGATAAAGATAACACTCAGGGAAGACCTCGCAAAAAAATTAATGTCTGATAAATTAAAGAGAAGAAAGTTTGCAGGCGGAATAAAAGTATCAGATAAAGAAGTAAGAAAATTTTTTGAAACATATAGAGACAGCCTCCCGCCAGTGAGTGATGAATATGAGTTAGCTCATATATTTCTCGTTCGGAAAATAACGGATGCAGAAAAAAAATATGCAAGGGATAAAGCCCTTGAAATTCTTGACAGTATAAAAAACGGCTATGATTTTTCCGAGTTAGCAAAAAGAAATTCAGACGATGAACAAAGTGCTGTCAATGGAGGAGATTTAGGTTATGCAAAAAAAGGCTCCTTCGTTAAACCATTCGAAGAAGCTTTATTTTCTCTTGACGTTGGTGAAGTTTCCGATATAGTTAAAACTGAATTCGGATACCATATAATAAAACTGAACGAGAAAATCGGGGGTAAATTAAAATGTCAGCACATACTCGTTGCGTTTCCAAGATTTGAATCTTCAGACCTCGAAACCATTTCTTTCCTTAAAGATTTAAAATCAAAGATAGAGAATGACGAAATAACTTTTAAAGAAGCTGCTAAACAATACTCACAAGATTCTTTGACTAATAACGAGGGTGGTTACATTGGGATTTTTCCAATTGATAGACTTGACAGTACTGTCATCGAAGAAATCGAAGCTTTAGATATCGATGAAATTAGCAATCCGGTAAGACTTGGCAGCGACCTTAATTACGGATATGAAATTCTAAAAGTTTTAGATATAAAACCAGCTCATGAACTAACACTCGAAGGTGATTACGATAGAATAAAACAGTATGCACTGATGTTCAAAGAAAATGAAGAAATGGAAAACTGGATCAACGAGTTGAGAAAAACAATTTATATAGACGTAAAAATTCAATGACAAAGCATAACAAACTGGAATACTTTTCCAAACAAAACGAATCACCGTCAGAAGAAAATTACGTCAGAAAAAGAGAAAAGCAATTTCCACATAATAGGAAACTCCCTTCATAATGGAATTTTTGTTAAAGGCTGAACACAGTACGGTTTATATCATAATCGTTACTATTGTCGCAGCTTTATTATCATATTTCTTCTACAGAAATTCCAGCATAAAAAATCCCCTGAAGTTTATATTACAATTCATAAGATTCCTTGCGATCTGGTTGATCTTTTTATTATTGTTATCTCCCGTCCTGTCTTTCTTTAGTGAAATTACTCAAAAGCCCATCAACATTTTTTTAATCGATAACTCACTCAGCCTGAACATAGAGAACAGGGACTCTTTAACTACAGACCTCTTAAACAACATAATCCCGGATATTGAAAACAATAAGTCAGAAAACAAATATTTTCTTTTTTCGAAAGGCTTAGAAGAAGAAATCAAAGAAGATGAATTCGATTCAATAAAATTTACGAAAATTAACAACCTCGAAACAAATCTATCAACTACTCTATTAACCCTCCTCGAGAAATACGAAAATAAAAATATATCGTCGGTAAATATTATTTCTGATGGTATTATAAATTCAGGAGGGAATCCCTCTCATTCTGCGAAGATGTATAACATTCCCATTAATTATTTTTTAATAGGAGATACAATACAAAAGCCAGACCTCTTAGTAAAAGACATTTTTTTCAACAAAGTAACTTTTGTAGAAAGTCAAACACCTCTTAAAATTGAGATAAATTCTTATGGATTCGATAAAAAAATCAAGGTGAACTTGTACGAAGATAGTAACTTAATCAATTACCAATTCATTGACGTAAACTCAAATTCAAATTCCTACGACATATCATTCAAGTTGAGTTCACCCGTTGAAGCAATAAAAAAATATAAAATAGAAGTAGAAGAAGAACCCAACGAAATTACTTTTAAGAACAACTACAGAGAACTTTTCACAAAGTATATTGACAACAAATTCAAGGTGCTTGTTTTATCAGGTGGTCCCAGTGCTGACTTTGCTTTCATATCTGAAGAGATAAAAAATATCGAAAACTTCGAAGCCGAATTCAGAACACAAAAAACTGCAAACGAATTTTACGAAGGTCAGGTACCCGACCTGAATAATTTCCAGGCATTCATTTTTATTGGCTACCCAACATCAATATCCAACATTAGCCTTTTAAATGATATAAAAGAAAGCATAGAGAGAAACGAATCTTCACTGTTCTTCATCGCAAGCAGGAATACCGATTATAAAAAGCTGTCACTTCTTGAAAACAATCTACCCTTCAAAGCTGTTTCCATCTCAGAGTCTGAAAAAGAGATAGGTGTAAAAACTGTCAGCAGTATAACACAAGATGCAATTAGAAATCTCGAAGTCCTTAAATCTGTTAACTCATTACCAAATCTTTTTAAATCAGGAACAGTTTTTTCCATTAATCCTGAATCAGAAACTATACTAATCTCAAGTTCAGGAGAACCCATGCTTGTTATTCAGAACACTGCGAAAAATAAATCGGCAGCATTTCTCGGACACGGATTATATAAATGGAGATTGACTCCAGGGATTACAAATTCAGAACAGGTGCTCAACGCAATTTTAACAGGTGTTATTATATCTATAACTGATAAAGAGAAAAGAAAGAAGTTCAGTATTAATACATCTAAACAAGTTTACTCACCTTACGAGAATATTAAGTTTACAGGAACAATAAATGATATTACCTTAAAAGGAGGAATGAAAATTAAGATCAAAATATACAATGATGATTTCAATGAAAGGATTGAATTACAAAAAGTTGGAAACTTTGACTTCGAAGGTCTAATAAATATTAATACGACCGGAGATTACTATTATACAGGAGAACTATATTCAAAAGGTAGATTAATTGAAAGCGATACGAAGAAATTGTCAATAGGAGAAAATAACTACGAATATAAATATACAAGGTCAGATAAAAGCATACTGAACTATCTATCTCTAACAACCGGTGGAAGAGATTTTACGAATATGGAAATTAATAAGATAAACGATTTCATAATTCAGGTTAACTCTCAAGAAACTGAAACAGTAATAAGTTCGGAAAACATCTTCCTTAACTTTAACCTTTATTATCTTTTTATAATTATTTTACTTCTAACAACTGAATGGGTCTTAAGAAAAAGGAATAATTTGCCTTGATCGAAGTAACTTACGGATAAAAATTTGAACTTTAAAAAACTTTGATTTGTCATAGATTAAAAAAAAAGCGATTAAAGATTTGAAAAAAATATTTTATTTATTATTATTATCCTTTATTTTATTTATCCCGACAAGGTCTTGTCCCCAGCCATACTGGCTTACACTTAACAGCCCGACAAACCGATTTCTAAAAGAATGTTCGTTTGTTGATAGTTTAAACGGATGGGTTGCCGGAGATTCAGGAACAATAATACATACAAGTAATGGTGGACTAAATTGGATAATCCAAAACACGGGTACCGGATATGAAGATGTAGTCTCAATTTTTTTCTTAAACAAAAGATTAGGCTGGGCATTATCATGGGACATAACATTCGACACGAACTCATACGGGACTAACATTCTTAGTACAACAAACGGTGGAATAAACTGGGGGCATGTTCGTTACCCTGTAGATGATGTGTTCATAAATACTATTATATTTGTTGATTCGCTTACGGGATTCATTGGTGGTTATCCGGGGATTTTTAAGAAAACAACAAACGGTGGACTGAACTGGTACAAGGTTGAGTTAGATTCTTCGTTCTTTGCAGGGTTCCCTCCTAATCGGTTTAGTTTTTATAATTCACAATATGGTTTTGCTTGCGGAGGTATCTTTGATATTGCAGGTGTTATCTGGAAAACTACTGACTATGGAGAAAGTTGGGTTTCGTATGGAATTGGACCGGAACCAATCTTCGACATTGAAATTTTCAACTTGGCAACTGCATTAGGCGTTGGTGGTGACCTTGAGTATGGTCCGACGGTGGTTAGAACAACAAATAACGGTACTAATTGGGGATATGAAACTCTACAGCTATTCGGAATTGCATATGCTGTATCATTCCGAACAAGAGGTGAAGCATGGGCACCCTTAGGGTTTCAACCAGGGTGGGTATACACTATTGATTCCGGAAAAACATGGAACACTTACTCTGCACCCGACAGCAGTAACCTGTATGATGTGGAATTTACAGATTACAGGAACGGATTTGCTGTTGGCAAGAATGGGGTTATTAAAAAATTTAACTCTGCTTTAATAAATATCTCAAACAACAATCAAAACCTGTTACCTTTTGAAATAAAACTTTACCAGAATTACCCAAATCCATTCAATCCCATTTCAAAAATAAAATTTTACATTTCGAAACCAGCCGACACTAAGCTAATTGTTTATGATGTTCTTGGAAGGGAAGTGATGGTGCTTTTAAATGAACAACTTAAGCAGGGATTGCATGAAGTTGAATTCTCTACTCTAAATGCAGAAATCAATTTACCAAGCGGAGTGTATTTTTATCAACTTACCTCAGGAGAATTTCGCGAAACAAGGAAAATGATTTTACTCAAATAAATGCAGATTAAAAACCAAATTTTATTTTAATATTATTTGTTTTAATTTTACAATATAAATGTTTTTGTTAGTATCAATACGATAATCATGAAGAGGTTAAAAAATATTCTACTTGTATTTATCTTTATCAGTATAACTATTGAATCTTATTCCAAGGATTCAATTGATTACTGGCTTTCTCTGAACAGCCCTACTAATCAATACTTACGATGCTGCTCTTTTATAGATAGTTTGCGAGGATGGGCTGGAGGAGATTCAGGAACGGTTATTCATACGAGTAATGGAGGATTAAACTGGATTTTTCAGCCTACACCTATTCCTAATGAACATATAAATGACATCTTCTTCTTAAATGAAAGATTGGGATGGGGCTTAGCTTGGGATATTACATATGATTCTAATTCATACGGAACCTACATTCTTAAAACAATGGATGGAGGTTCTAACTGGGATGCCATGCGTTATCCTGTCAATGACGTTTTCATGAATGCAATTATTTTCCTCGATTCTCTTACAGGTTACATGGGAGGTTATCCATTAACCATTATGAAAACAACCGATGGTGGTTATAATTGGTTTCCCTGTTATATAGATACTAATTCCGTAGTGGGACATTTTCCAGTAAATAATTTTGCATTTTACTCCCCTAGAATAGCCTATGCAAGCGGAGGATTTATAGACATCGCCGGTGTTATCTGGACAACGACAAATTATGGTCAAAGCTGGGATGCCAAAGCTGTAGGTCCGGAGCCTGTAAACGGGATGTTTTTGTTTGACTCAATAACCGTACTTGGCGTTGGCGGTGATTATGAATACGGAACAGGAATCGTTAAGACTACTAATGGAGGAGCAAACTGGGATTATGAGAGTTTATATATTTTTGGAATCGCTTTTTCAGTAGCATTCCGGACAAAAGCTGAAGGGTGGGCACCTATGGGATTTGCACAGGAATGGATATATACCCTCGATTCGGGAAAAACATGGCTGAATATTGAAACACCAGACAGCAGCCGTATCTATGATGTCCAATTTACAGATTACAGAAATGGTTTTGCCGTTGGGGAAGATGGTGCCATTCTTAAATATAACCAGGAAGCGATTAACGTTCCGAACAATCAAAACATAATACCCACTGAGACAAAACTATACCAGAACTATCCAAATCCTTTTAATCCTTCAACCGTTATAGAGTACTCACTCCCTAAATCTTCTTACGTAATACTGAAAGTTTACGATTTACTCGGCAGAGAATTAATGACACTCAGGAATGAAGTACAAAAAACCGGTGAATATAAAATAAATTTTACGAACAGCACGTTGCCATCCGGTGTCTACTTCTATAAACTCTATACTAAAACCCTCGACTCTAACAATCCAAAAGAAAGTGTTTTGACAAGGAAGATGGTATTAATAAAATAACTATCACCACCTGACAAACCACAACCCCGCCAACGCTCTATGATGGTTCATTCCAGCGGAAGCTGAAGGTACCCACTGAATCATCCAGTAAAAGCTTTTCACGCAAAAGCATTATGAATAATGAACAAGGATTAACGAATAATAAATTATGAAGTAAAAGTTTTAGGGATTTTATACAAACCCTCCAGAAGCTCCGAAGGAACAAGAGAGTATTAACAAAAAGGGCTAAAATACCACTAAGACACAAAGACATAAATAATTAATACACTGATAGTCATTCCTGTGGAAGTAGGAATCCAGAATAAAATGCTGTCAGGAAGAAATCCTGACAGCACAAGTTATAAAGCCATGTCTTTAGCTAGCAGGAGTATTGCTCATTTCACATACAACATCTTCCTCGTCTGTACAAACTCCGAAGACCTCAACGTGTAGAAATACACTCCCGATGGTAAACCCGATGAAGCAAAGGAAACATTATAAACACCCGCTTTGAGTTCCTGATTAATTAGCTCTGCCACCTCTTTTCCAGAAATATCATAGACAGTCAACTCAACGAAATCGTTAACGGGTATATAGACCTGTATCGTTGTCGCCGGGTTGAAGGGATTCGGGTAATTCTGTTTTAATTCAAACTCAGAAGGTACGCTCGTACCAATCCTTTGAATACCCAGCGAACTTATATCAGCAATAACAGACCACAACTGATATACACCTGTTATATTATCCATCCAGATAGAAATCAGGTTATTATTTGTCGACATCAAAGCAATATTATCACCCTGGTAGCCCTGTCCGAAACCACCTATAGGCGTTGGCTTGAAATTATGGTCGCTCATCTCAATATCCTTCCATGTACTGCCCCCATCTGTCGACCTTGATAGAAATACGCCTGTAGAATCACTCGTTGTATTTCTGTCATCATAATAAAGAACATTCACTCCCCCGCTGTCATCGACATGCACCGCAGGGAAATATTGAATCTTGCCATCATTTAAAGGGTCCTGGTTTACTCTAATTCCGGAAGACCATGTTTGACCTTCATCGGTAGACCTGTTCATAATTATATCGGGATCGGTTCCGGCAGGTGCGAGATTTTTTTGTGTGGTTACAATATAAATCCATCCGTTTCGCGTACCGCCTGTCTTATCAACATCGAGCCTTGGCAAACCGTTCACCCTGATGTTTCCTTTTGAAGGAAGAATCCCCTGTATACCGTTCATATCGAATGCATTCTCTAAAACTGTCCAGTTAGCACCCCCATTGCCCGATGAAGCAAATCCTACTCGATCCTCAGTGAAAGGTGATGTATTTGTTACCTGCGCCCAGCAAACATTCACCACTCCATTAGGTGCCATTGCTATCTCTGCCCCCTGGCATCTCTGCGGTGGATTGTTAATCTGAGCAGGTGATGACCAACTCCCGGCAATATTATCGGTATACGAAAAGTATGCAGGGAAAGGCGATGAAAATCTCACCCAGGTTACATAAGTTCTCCCATAATAGCTGCTTGAAGGATTCCCATCAGACATAATCGTTCCCCTGTCTAAATCTTCAGGATTGATAGATATAGTTCTTTGAGATGACCATGTTACACCTAAATCAGTTGAATAATGCGAGTACAATCCTTGAGGATACCCTAATCTTAATAAAATGAAATCCCCGTTTTTGTCGATAGCAACACCGGGATCACCTTGATGTAGAATAATAGGATTTCCTTTGCACGTATCACTTCCAAACCAATTTGTTCCACCATTCGTAGATGAATAAACACCTTCACTCCTGAAAGCTGTCGTGGGATTCAGTGTGTTACAAGCGGTGAACAATATCTGTGGATTGGAAGGGTCTTTAGCAATGAAAGGCTCCGTTTGATGAACACCACTCGGATATATCCTGAAGTTCTGACCGATGCCAAATTGAATATCGGTATCTATATTACTATCAGCTTTAATAATCTCCTTATCGAGTACTAAATAAGTAATAATGCAAATAATAATTGTGAATATTAGTTTTGTTTTTAGATTAGTCATTTAACGTATTATGTTTCAGAATTCTATAATTATAAGTCGAATTTAAGCATTAAAATTCCAGACTATTATTTTAATTACTTTCTTTAAGTTACAAAAAACAAATTATAAATAAATTGCAATAATTATAAAACGATACTACATAGGCAAAAACCCACCTCCTTTGGTTATCAAGGAGATGGGTTGTAAAGTCTATAATTCTATTATGAAAGAAGATTTAATTAAAATGTATAACCAAGCCTTAAGCTTGCATAATAACTCCTCGGCTCACCTGCTTCATAATATTGCTTCTTGGCAGAGTTAATATTAATAAATGCAGAGAATACCTTGTCAAAAATATTGTTAACACCTCCCGACAATAGAATATTAAATTTGTTAAACTTCAAATCCAATCCAAGAGCTGAATTGAAAATATTATAACTACTAGTCTCTTCCGTATTCCCATCGTTAACAAACATATCACTAACATACCAATAATGTCCTTTAGTGAAAGCTGTTACGATATCGTTAAATTGATACTGGTATGAGAGGTCAAGAACAAGATTATGCTTTGGTACACTCGGTACAATATTACCTGAGAAATCTTTATCTTCAATAACAATACTGCTCGAAGTATCAAACTCAATCGTTCTTGCAATGTATTCATCATATTTAAAATGAGAAAAAGTGTAAGCTGCTTTAAACTTCAATCCTTTGACAATCTCAACGTTTCCACCTATCTCAAGCCCTGTTCTGTTTGTTTTAGCCGAGTTTCTAAAGAATACATCGCTAAAAACTTCGAAAGGAACGATCTCATCGTCGATTATGCTGTTAAAAAAAGTACCTTCGAAATAAATATTATTAAAAAACTTCGTTCCCCTGTAAATTAAATTACCTTTAATACCTAATTCAAAATTTTTCGATTTCTGTGGTTCCAGATCAGGATTTAATAATACATTCGGATCAGTACTTGTAGGAGGATTATCTAATTCATTACCTGCAGGACTATCAAAACTTAGACCATAAGAAGTATAAGCAGCCACTGAAGGAGTAAATTTATAATTAAGAGCTGCCTTGGGTGTAAAAGCTTCAAATCTTCTTACTGAATTTTGAACTTCGAATGTAAGATTTCTTTCATCGAATATAACCTTGTCATATCTTCCCGTAACAAGTAAATCAAATTTGCCTTTGATTATATTAAAAGA
Organism: Ignavibacteria bacterium; assembly: GCA_016783945.1. Classification (GTDB taxonomy): domain Bacteria; phylum Bacteroidota; class Ignavibacteria; order Tepidaquicellales; family Tepidaquicellaceae; genus BS750m-G4. The sequence goes on along the minus strand of JADHVP010000067.1, from coordinate 1,115 downwards.
GTTTTGAAAATAAAATCCCGTGTTAGCAATTGTTCCTTCAATACTCTTACTTAAAATGTCTCCTTTTTTACCGTTAATGTTATTGTAATATTCAATAGGTCCTGCTTGATACAGAAGGTCTCCCCCAACAGAAAATTCATTTTCTCTTCCAAATATCTTACTGTGATTAACGACTCTGAAACTGGAACCTACTCCATAGCGGTTAATAATCCTGTATTCTTTCGAAGTCCTTTCGAAATATTTAATCGTACCATAACCTGTTATTTCAAATTCGTTATTATTTTTCTTTCCGAAATATGTATTAAACCTCACTCCAAATCTCCCTTTATTGGAAACTCTTCTCTTATCTCTGGAGACCTGTACACTATCAGCCTGCCAGGGATCTTGTTCGAACTCCTCCTTAGTTAAAGAACCCGGTAATCTGATTAGACCTAAAACGAAGTAACCATATAATTGCAATCTCGAATTATCGCCGGGAGTAGATTCGAGTACAGTATTCAAGATGTGCCAGTAGTCTTCGCTGTGCTCCCTGTAACCATTAAAATTGTGATAAGTATAAGTCATTAAAAATCCATAATCATCGGTCCTTACCCCTGCTTTCAAACCGTTTCTTCTCAAACCAAACGAACCAAAATCGTTGAAATTAATAGCAAACGATCTATCAAACTGAATATCGTTTATGAAATTAATAACACCACCCGGAGCATTCGTATACAATGATGAAGAGTTACCTTTTACAACCTCTATTTGTCCAATGGAATTAAAGTCTATAGCCTCAATTCTCGTTTGTCCATCCGGCTCTGACTCAGGAATTCCATCAAGCAGAATTCTTACACCTCTTATTCCAGTGTTCGACCTGCTTCCGAAACCACGGATAGATATCCTAACGTCGTGATTTCCATATCGTGATTGCAAGAAAAGACCGGGTATCGTTCCCAAAATATCGTTTATACCAACCCTTCTATCGAGTTTAAATTGACTCTGGTTTATTCGCTGAACCGAATATGGTATGTCGATTATTTTTTTATACGTCCTTGTTCCCGTTACAATAATTTCATCTGTTTGATAAATTACCGAATCTGTTTGATTAGTTGTATCTATTTGTGAAACTGAAG
>JADHVP010000066.1 GCA_016783945.1 Ignavibacteria bacterium | reverse complement strand
AGGGAAATTTCTGGTCAATACAAGAACATATAGGTCATCTTGTTAGTATTGAATCTTTGATGACAGGCAGATTAGACGACTATGAATCAGGGAAGATAGAACTTAGAGCGGCTGATATGACAAACAAAGAAACGGAAGAGTCAAGTTATAATGAAAAATCAATAAAGTTAATACTTGAAGAACTTAGAAGAGTAAGAGATAAAACAGTGAAAAGGATCGAAAGCTTAAGCCCTGAGCAATTTTCTAAAACTGCTTTACATCCACGCTTGTATGTTCCTATGAGATTAGTAGATGCAATGTACTTTTTTGCTGAACATGATGATTATCATTTAGCTCGTATGTCAGAACTCATACAAATATATAAATCAAAGACTATTGTTAACATACAATAGTTTTTTATATGTTAGAATAAGCTTCTTTGTTATTTTTATTAACACAGTCTAATAAGCCGTAAGGTTGTAATCATCAAATTAATCAGAGAGGATAAAAAAATGATGAGCTATTTTAAATTTATTCTTACGTTTTTAATTATAACTTTTTCGGCAAGCGCTTCTTCGTTTGCCACAATAGAATCTAATACAACCAAAGGTGAGCAGAAAGTTCTGGTTATACTTGTAAAATTCCCCGATTTAAATCCTACGTTTTCAGCGGAGAAGTTAAAAGATAAGTACTTTGATAAGCTGGATATTTATCTAAAAGCTGTGTCATATAAAAAAGCATGGATAAAAGTTAAAATGACTGACTGGTATACACTCCCGCATAATGTAGATTATTATCATATTTCAAAACATAACTTTGAAGTAGAAAAAGATAAGGTTACAGCATTGATACAGGATGTAGTTAATCTTGCAGATGAAGATGAGGATTTTTCTAACTATGATATGTTATTTATTTCTCTTGGAGCACGGCAAAGAGATTATGGTATGATGGGACTTTGTGGGTATCCCGGCATGCTTGGTTGGAAAAACCGTCTGGAGATAAAGACTGATAAAAATGGACAGAAGGTACCTGAAGGTGTTGCTATTTATTGTGAGAACGCTCACGTTGGTGTGGTTTTTCATGATATGGGTCATATTATGGGAGGTTTAAAAAATGGTAGAAGAGTGCTGCCCTGCCTTTATGATCACGAACTGCAAGCACAAAAAGGCACATTCCGGTTATACTATCAATTTTATTTAACGAATGTTGGATACTTTGACCCTATGTCATGCCATTATTATGAACTCAAAAAGTTTCCACCCGGCTTATGTGCTTGGTCGAAAATAAGACTTGGTTGGATTGAGTCCGAGAAGATAGTAGAGGTTAATAAAGGGAAGAGCGAAACAGTGCTTCTTGCTCCATTAAGCAGTGGATACCCAAAAGTTCATGTTGTGAAAGTACCGGTCAGTTCTACCACTTATTATTTGATTGAAAATAGACAATCCATTGGACCTGATGAAAATCTTCCTTCATACGGCGTATGCATTTATTATTGCGATGATGAAGTGGCAGAATGCTTACATGGAAAAACACCTGTCAAAATGATAAACGCTAATCCATCTGTTTCCGAACTTAAAGGAGCACCTTTTACATTAGAGGGAAAAAGTTCGTTCACAGATGAGAAAAATAATGTTACAGTAAAGCTGATTGAAAAGGAAGGTGATAGTTATAAAGTATATGTATCGAATGATAAGTGAATCTTTTCTAAGAGGTTTTCTAAAGTTCTTAAAAAATTAAGTATCAAACTAAATTATGAAAAATCTAATTGTATTGTTTTTTCTTTTTAGCTGCACATTTTCTATAACTGTTTATGGACAAAATTACGATAAGCTTTGGCAATTATATTCAGATGGGAATTTTGAAGAGGTAGTGAGTCTTTCGAAGAATGAACTGGAGAGTAATCCAAACGATCCGAATTTGAACTCACTCACTGGTAGGTCTTTAACAGAGCTGCAAAGTTACAATGAAGCTGTTCCATACTTGCAAAACGTAGTTTCGAATATTGCAACCGATGCTTCATCGAAAGCATGGGCGTTAAATTATTTAGGTAAATGTTATTTCGCATTAGGTGAGTATGAAAAATCTCGAAACAATTTAGTAGAATGTATTGAATTGAATGCAACGAAAAATGCAACGAATTCTTCAAGAGGATGGTATGGAGTATTCGGTTTTGATTCATATTTTAATGGTTGGAAAACCATTGAGACAGAGCATTTCATTTTTCATATTCAACCAAACACAAAAATAAGAGGTCTTGAAAAGTTTATAGAAGAGAGGAAAGATGCATTCACCAAAATCAACTCTTTTTTTGAAAGTACTATACCAAAGAAGATTGATTATTTCTTCTGGAACTCGAATAGCGATGCTAAAAATGTTGGGATACCAGAACTTGGTTATGCAAAGCCTGAGTACTGCCTAATCCATTCTCTTTATGATCAATCTGTTGGTCACGAAATGACTCATGTGATAATCCATCACCTAACAAGGAATCCTAAGAAGATAAACCTTATTAATGAAGGAACGGCTGTTCACTTTGATCAAACAGGTCTGGATAAACTTGGAATAGCAAAGAACAGATTGAGTAATCAACCTGTCTCGATAATAGAACTATGGGAGAACTGGGATACATTACCTGCTGATATTTCTTATCCGTTAGCTGGTGCTTTTGTCAAACACTTGATTGAAAAAGGGGGTAAGGAAAAATATTTAGAATTTCTAAAAGATCAGATTTTTGATAATGCAGCTTTGATTTATGGTGAGCAGTTAGGAGGTATAATCACTGAATTTGAGGAAAGTCTTATGAAATAAGATTATGCCAGTGTTAAGTTTTATTTTTCCTGTGTAAATATATTATTATTACGGAAATCCCCGTATGACTACTTTTCCTACAACTCGTCCTGTTTCACTGCGAGTATGTGCTTCTCGAATTTGTTCAATAGGATATACTTTTTCAATAACAGGTTTAAGTTTTCCGTTTTCTATCAATTCTTTTAGAACTTTCAGATCCTTTGTACGCATTTTGCTAGGAGCAATGAGGACCTTTCTAAGTTTTTTAGAATTTATAATATTAATGAAGGGAGCTAATACAAAAGCGTGAAACCCCGGTAAAGTTGTAATGTAAGTACCATTAGGTTTAAGTGTTTCTTTAGCACGGAAAAATGATTGATTAGCTACTGCATCTAAAAATATGTCAAATGTGTTTTTATCTTTGAGGATACCATTTTTTGTGTAATCAATAACATGATCTACTCCCACCTTTTTTGCTATTTCAAGATTTTTTGTACTGCACACACCGGTTACTATACACCCGAAAGCTTTTGCGATTTGCACACCGGCTATACCAACCCCGCCAGTACAACCATTAACCATTACATGGTTCCCGTGCTTAATTTTCCCTTCGTGAACTAAAGCCTGGTATGACGTTAATGTAGCTAAAGGAATTGAAGCAGCTTCTTCAAAATTTAAGTTTTTTGGTTTTAAACATGTATATTTTTCTTTTGCTTTCAGGAATTCTGCATAAGCTCCACCTTTGTAAGCATGTAAGAGTCCGAACACAGCATCACCGACTTTGAAGTCTGAAACTTTCCTACCAACCTCAGTAACAATTCCAGAATAGTCTGCTCCCAATATTTTTGTTGGTTTAAAACCAAGCAATATTTTCATGTACCCACTCCTGAGCTTCCAATCGACAGGGTTTATCGAAGAAGCGTAGACTCTTACAAGAATTTCGTTGTCTTTGATTTTTGGTTTTTCTACTTCTTGTATTTCTAAAACTTCTGGAGGTCCAAATTTTGTAGTTACGACTGCTCTCACTGTATTTCCTATTGTAGGTTTATTGCTTTCTTCTATAAAACAAATATTAAGAATTTTATATTAAAAATACATTCTCTTTCTTAAACATTGCAGAAAATTTTTAAACTTATAAAGGACAAAATATTTTGTACATTTGTACAATTATTCGTAATGTGTTTAATCGTTAACCAAGCCCAACAAAAAAATATTAAATGAATATAATTATAAAACCAGCCTTATTTATATTACTCTTACTTTTTACCTGTGGAAACCTACTATCACAGAATTTTACTAAAGTTACAGGTGATCCTGTAGTTAGCGATAATAGATACTCCGAGGGATCTTCATGGGGAGATATCAATAATGATCATTTCCTTGATATATTTGTTCCGGATGCACAGTCTGGTATAACTAATCTACTTTTCATAAACAATGGAAACGGTACCTTTACACAGGTTACGACTGGTCCAGTAGTTACCGATGTAAGTGCGTCTTCAGGTGGAAGCTTTGGGGATTACAATAATGATGGTTACCTTGACTTGTTTGTACAGAATTATTATGGAAACAATAATCATTTATATCTAAACATAGGAAATGGTTCTTTTACAAAAGTAACAACTGGCAGCATAGTAAACAGTGGTGGTTACTCATTCAACTCAAGCGTGGCAGATTATGATAATGACGGAAATCTCGATGTTTTTGTTGACAATGGAGCGTTCACATCAGGGGGCGAAAACAATTTTCTTTATAAGGGTAATGGGGATGGTTCTTTTATTAGGGTCACTTCGGGACATATTGTCAACGACGGTGAGAAGTCATTGAGTTCGGGGTGGTGTGATTATGACAATGATGGAGACATTGACCTTTTTGTTGCTAATGGCGACCCGTTCAATTATACCGGCATAAATAATTTTCTTTATCGAAATAATGGCAACGGAACTTTCACAAGGATTACCACTGGAGCGATTGTAAATGACTTAGGGGCATCTGTTGGGGTTAGCTGGGGAGATTATGATAACGATGGGGATTTTGATCTTTTTGTAGCAAATTGGGGTGGAGAAAATAGCTTCCTGTATCAAAATAATGGCGACGGTACTTTCACAAGAATTATTACTGGCGTAGTGGTGAACGATGGTGGTCACACTGTGGCTGGAGCATGGGGAGATTGTGATAATGATGGTGATTTGGATTTATTTGTCGCAAATGACTTTGATCAGAATAATTGTTTTTATTTGAATAATGGAAATGGGACTTTCACAAAGATTACCTCGGGTCAATTTGTCAATGATGGAGGACGTTCGAATGGAGCTACCTGGGCGGATTATAATAATGACGGATATCTGGATTTATTTGTACCCAATGGGGCAAATCCCAGCCAGAGTAACTTTTTATATCGCAACAATGCTTCGTCTGGAAATAATTGGGTAAATATAAAATGTATTGGTACAGTCTCAAACACTTCTGCTGTTGGAACGAAACTGAAAACGAAGGCTTTTATAAATAGTCAACCAGTATGGCAGCTGCGGCAGGTCTGTGGTCAAACGGGCTTTAATGCACAGAATAGTTATAATGTAGAATATGGTTTTGGAAACGCAGCAGTCGTTGATTCGCTCGTAATTATTTGGACCTCCGGGACGATTGATGTTTATACAAACGTTAGTATCAACAAATTTTACTTGGCAACGGAAGGACAGGGACTCTCCGAGATAGTGCTTCCTGTTAATGGAAAAGGTGTAAATTTACCGGTTAAAATCGAGTTATGTCAAAATTATCCGAATCCGTTTAATCCATCGACTAAGATAAAATTTAATCTTCCTAAAACAGGGATGGTAAAACTTGTAGTTTATGATATTCTTGGACGTGAAATAAAAAGACTTCTTAACAATATTGTTTTATCTGCAGGAGGGCATACAGTTTTATTTTCAGATCAAAATTTAGAGAGCGGGATTTATTTTTATCGGCTCGAAGTTGATGATGGTGAGGAGAATGCTTTGACCAAGAAGATGGTTTATATTGAGTGATTAACAACCATAGAAAATGTTCTTCCTTAGTATAGTCAAATTAAAAGTTTTGTAGAACTTCCTTTATCTTATTTAAAATCTCACCAGGTAGTTCTTCACCAAGTTCTTTTTGATATGTGGTGTGCATTAGTTTTGCCACGGCTTTAGCTTTTGAAATATTGTTAAGCTTGACTAATGCTTCTATTTTATAAAGGTAAGCTTCCTCGTTCAGGTTATCTATTTTCAATAATTTTTCTGAGTAGAGAACCACATCTTCATATCTAAAGTTTTTATTGATGAGTTTAATTAACTCTTTTAGTGCTGATTCATATTGTTGTTCGTATGTTTTTCTCATCTCTTCGCACCAGGATTGGTAAAATCCTTCGAGAAAGTTTCCCTTATATAAATTGACCGCATTTTTTAGATGTTCCTCTCTTTCATTTTCTGAAAGGGAAACACCTTTCCTATAGGAGTTCTCAAAATCGAAAACATCAACATTATAAAGATAGTATGGATTCAAACTTAAGATTTGCTTTTGGTAGGATATGTAGGAAGGAGCAGCGAGCATAGTCCATTTCTTAGATTTTAAAACAGGTATACAGAAACCAGCTTCTTTTTTAATAATCGCTCTTATGTTTGATAAAGTCTGGTGAAAAATATTATCAGCATTTTCGGGAGTCGATTCGGGATAGAACAAGTCAATCAAACTATCCTTCGTTATATTTTTTTTGTAGTTTAAAATAATATACGCAAATATCAACTTTCGAATTTTTCTTACCCACAAATCATCCGGAATTAGTTTACCTCTTATTTTAATATTGAGACCGCCAAAGGTTGTGACCTTTAAATCATAGAATTTGTCAATGCTTAAGTTTAATCTCTTTTTAAATTCGTCGGAGCCCCAATTGTAACAGTCTAAATCAAGTACGCTAAAATAAACCTTACTCATTAATTCAGGATTGATTTTATTCTCTATTATAAAGTCGAAAACGTTTCTCTTGAAGAGAATTTCCTTTTGCAGCATAGAATTGTATTCTTTTTTATCCACAGCATCTATTGATGCTGTTATGTATTTCAAAGCAGCATCACTTTCACCTTTTTCTAAATAATAATCAGCAAGATGTAATTCTGCGTGTGCTTTATCATACAGCATATTGTTAGTTTTGAAATATTCATGAGCTTCTTTTAGATTTTTTTCTACATCTTTTTGTCTGTTTTCCTCTTTGTTTAAGATAGATAACCAGTAGTTGAAATAAATCTTCTCACCCTCACTCAGTTTTTTAACCAATTCTTTAGCGAGTTTAAAGTATTCTCTGGACTTCTCAAACTTTTTAAGATACATGTAGCAAGCAGCAATATTATAGTAAGATATATAAATATAATATTCGATATTGCTTTTTGTAGCGATAGAGAGAAGTTCTTTCCAGATCGTGATAGCTTTTTCATAATCGCAGACCATATAACTTAAATAAGCTGAAGAAAGCAGATAACTAATCTTGAAAAATTGTGAGGTGTACAGGTTTTCAATGTTTCTTGCTTCATCAAGAGTCTCTTTGGCTTTTTCATAATTCCCTTCGTATGAATACAACTGCACGATGTTTGTTAAGGTTTGAAATTTATTGTAGATATTTTTTATATGAGAAAGAACTTTTTCATAATAGAACATTGATTTTGTATAATCTCCCTGTATCAAACAAATATTACCAAGGTCGTTTAGTATTGCATACTTTATATCTTTTAGATTTTCGGTGTTGGAGATCTCGAGAGCTTTGGTTAATAGTTTTAAAGATTTTTCATAATCGGTCATATTGATATAAGCCACAGCAAGCCAATATAATATCTTTGCCTGGTCAACTGGATCAAGTTTCTTTTTCTTTAGTTGTATTAGTATTTCAATAGCCTTCTGTATATTACCTGTTTTAATTAGAACCTCAGCAATATTTGTGTATGTTTTATTCTCAAATTCACTATCCTGTTTTTCTTTGAACTTCTTTAAAGAGGTCTCGAAATAGTTTAGAGCTTTATCGAGGTCACCATAAATGTTCTTGCTAAGACAGCCCTTGTAAAAAATTATATGCGGATTTTCTTCCTGAATTTCACCGGGGAGAGCTTTTATCCATTTATCTACAATGACTAAGTTGCTTGATTCACCAAACTCTTCAATGTGTTTTAAAATTAGCTTTAGACTTGTATCATAGTCTTCTGCCAATAGGAAGTATTTGATTGCAGATACAAAATCATCTTTTGCTTGATAATATTCGGCGATTTTTGTAAGGAGGTCTTGTTTCTCTTTTTTCGGTTTGCTTTCATTATATTTCAACCGAAGAAATTCTTTAAAGAGTACCTGGTAATTAAATATAAATCCTTTCCTGCCTTCAGAACGTTGAATAAAAATGTTCCTTGATAGAAGTTCATTTAAGATTTTCTTACTTGTAGTGATATTTAATAATTCGCTACAGGTTTTTTCTGAAAAATTATCAAGCATGCAGGTGTTCAAAAGGAAGTCTTTAGTATTTTCTTTGACAGATGCAAATATGTCTTCGGCGAAGTAATTATATAAGGAAGCAGGGAGGTTTTCATCTAGTTCAGTAAAAGAGGTTTCATCCTTTCCTGATTGAAGGTAGAGATGAAGACCGGTTATCCAACCATCAAACCTCCCAAGTATTAAATTAACTTCAACGTCGTGCATTGTTTGATTATAAAATTGAACAGCTAATTCTTTAAGTTCATTTTCCCGGAATTTTAAATCGTCTGTTTTGAGTTCGAATAATTTTCGTTTTGCATGTAACTTAGCGGTCTTTATGGGTAATTGTTCGCGTGATGTTATTATGTAGTGAAGGTTTCCTGGTATGTTTTCAAACAAATATGTTAATGATTTTATTACCCAGTCTGATTTTGGCAATAAGTGAATGTCATCTAAAATAATGTAGAACTCACCTTTTATGATTTTAATGAATTCATTTATAAAAGTGCCACCAACAGTGGAGATAATATTGTCAATATTTTTCTCGATATTTGCTCTTGTTTTGATTGAATCGATAATCTGTAATGAACCTTTTCCAAAGGTACTCTCGATATTTGCTATAGCATTTATTAGATATGAAAAGAACAAATAAATATTATCATCAGTCTCATCAATTTTATACCATGCTGCCTTCAATTTATAACGGCTTACAAAATCCCTGACTAACGTGGTTTTGCCGTAACCTGCACCGGCGGAGATTACTATTATATTCTTGCTTACATTTTCTTTAAGCTTGTCTAAAAGATTATCCCTTTTGAGTATTTTTGCAAGATTTTTCTCTGGGATTATCTTCGTTTGTAAGATTATCTCTTCCACGTAGATAAAAATTATATTTATATACTTAAAGATATAAAATATAATCTATACTTGTTATTGGAAAATTTGTTATTTTGTTACGAATTGTATTTGAAAACTTATAATAGTATTTTTATGGTCAGAAAAATTTTAAGAGTATGAAATCAAGGACAAAAATATTAATCTTACTGGTTTCCTTACTGATACTATCTTCGAACTTCTATGGATGCGGGTATAACACACTTGTCAGCATGGAAGAAGAGGTGAATTCAGCGTGGTCACAAGTTGAGAACCAATACCAGAGACGAGCAGATCTCATTCCTAACCTTGTCAAAACCGTGGAGGGTTCTGCTGATTTCGAGAAGAGTGTTTTAACCGAAGTTACTGATGCAAGAAGCAAGGTTGGGCAGACACAAATCGATGCGGATGATCTTAGCGACCCCGAAAAATTTCAAAAGTTTCAAGAGTCCCAGGATCAGCTTTCAGGTGCTATTTCACGGTTGTTACTTGTAGTTGAAAATTATCCTACGATTAAATCGAATGAAAACTTTTTACAGCTTCAAGCGCAGCTTGAAGGGACAGAGAACAGGATATCGGTAGAGAGAAGAAGATTTAATGAAGCTGTCCAGGCTTTTAATACGAAAACGAGAACATTCCCGACATTAATTACTGCTAAAATATTTGGGTTCCAGGAAAAACAATACTTCAAATCTAAAGAAGGAAGCGACGAAGCTCCAGAAGTAGAGTTTGACTTTAAAAAGGAGGAAGATAAAAAATAGGGTTTTTATAGCTGAGGGTTTATATTTTATTACCCTACCTTCAGCTTTGAAATTTTAACTTAGATATAATGCAGGCTGTTATTATGGCGGGTGGTTTCGGTACGAGGTTAAGACCATTAACGAACAACATGCCGAAACCGATGGTACCTATAGTCAACAAACCGATTCTTGAACATTTAATTACACTTTTAAAGAACCATAATATAAAAGAGTATATTTTTCTTTTATATTATCAGCCTGATATAATTAAAGACTATTTTGACGATGGGAGTAAATTTGGTGTAAGTATAAAATATATACTGCCAGACCGGGACTATGGAACAGCTGGAGCAGTAAAACTTTCAGAAAAATCTATCAAAGATAACTTTCTTGTTATAAGCGGGGATGTGCTTACAGATTTTAATCTTACAGATTTTTATAATTTTCATAACGAAAAAGACTCACTTGCTTCTCTGTCCTTATACAGGTCAGAAAATCCTCTTCAATATGGTATTGTTTTAACGAACAATGAAAGTCGTATTGTAAATTTTTTAGAGAAGCCTGCATCCTCGGAAGTGTTTTCTGATTCAATCAATACGGGAATTTATTATTTTAAGAAGGAGGTTTTTGAACACATTCCGGAAGGTGAGAGCTTTGATTTTTCGAAAGACCTCTTCCCGCTATTAATGTCAAAGGAAATTCCACTGTATGGATTTATTAATGATGGGTACTGGAGAGATGTTGGAAATCTGGATGAATATATATATTCAAACCTTGATGCCTTGCGAGGTGACTTAGAGTATATAAACGTTAAAGATGAAAACGGAAATTATGTCAGAAGTACTGCTTCAATTCACAAAGATGTAATAATTGAAAACAGTATTGTTGGAGATAATGTCATTATCGAAAAGGGTGTGAACTTGAAAAATTCGGTTATATGGGATAATGTTGTGATTAATTCCAATGTGAGAATACTATTTGATGTTATCGGCAGGAATTGTTCGGTTGGTGAGAATACAAGAATTAATGATTTTGTTTTTATTGGCAACAATTGTGAAATTGGCAAGAATGTATTTATTAGTTCGAGTTTAAAGATATGGGATAAGAAAAAAATTGAGAGTAACACAAAGGTAACAAGAAGCCTTATATATGAAGATACTTTCTTCCATGATTTATTTACGGATTCAAGAATATCAGGACTTTCGAATTTGCAAATAAATCCTGAGTTTGGTGCTAAGTTAGGAACTGTCTATGGGGCATTTGCCGGACCGAATAAAGTTGTTTTTATTGCAAGAGATATCGATGACGTTTCAAACATGATGAAGAGATCAATATCTAGTGGATTATTATCATCGGGAGTATATGTGAACGACCTGCAAATAATGCCTATACCTATTTTAAGACAGGTGTTAAAAGGTGGAGGGGGTTATGGCGGAATATTTGTGAGGAAATCACCTTTTGATAAGGGAACAACTGATATAATATTCTTTGACAGTGATGGCAAAGATCTTTCGAGCAGTAAAACAAAATCTATTGAGAGGTTATTTTTCAGCGAAGAGTATCAAAGGGCTGATTTCTATGACGTGGGGAAATTAAGGTTCCCTGAAAGAACTAATGTTAAATATAAGGAGTTTTTTCTGAAATCTCTTAATGTGAAAGCTATTAGGAAAAGAAAATTTAATATTGTTATTGATTATTCTTATGGAATAACTTCGACTTTATTTCCAAACATCTTAGGTGATTTGAACTGTGAAGTGGTTTCGTTATCAGCTCACCTTGATAAAGAAAAAATAACGCGTACGATAGACGATTTTGATAAAGCATCCAGAAACTTTTGTTATGTTGTTAAATCACTCAATTATGACATAGGTTTTATGATAGATGCAGGAGGAGAAAAGATTTGGGCTGCAACTAACGAAGGGAAAATTCTTGATGGAGACAGGTTTCTTGTAATAGTTCTGAAATTATTCCTGATGGTTACCCCTAAGGTTAAAAAGATTGCTGTTCCTGTTCAGGCAACAAAAGAAGTTGAAATTGTTGCCGAAGAATATGGTGTGGAAGTTATAAGAGTTAAGGATACCCATTACTCAATGATGAGGGCTTGTAACGATAAAGATGTCAGGTTCGTTGCGGGTATTAAGGGAGGTTTTCTTTTTCCGAACTTCCTATATGCAACTGATGGAATGTTTTCTATTGTTAAAATTTTGGAACTGATAGCCAGGAGTAAGACAGGCGTTGAGGAACTTGATAAGGAAATACCGAAGTTATATATGGAGAAGAAAAACATCGTATGCTCAAGGGAAGACAAGGGAAGAGTAATGAGGAAATTTATGGAGGACACAATGGATTATAAACAAGAATTAATTGACGGTGTGAAAATTTTTTTAAGCAATCAGGATACGGTTCTTTGTATTCCAGATAAAAACAGAAACTTGGTTCATCTAAATGTAGAAACTGAATCAAAAGATAAATCAGATAAATTATTAAAAGAATATGTCAAGAAAGTAGAATACTACTTGAAACAATAAGAAAAATTTTAAATGTATTTTATAATATAAATGTATACAAATAACTTCATATGAAAATTTGCGAAATTTTAACAGAGAAAATAATAGATGTCAAGCTAAATGCTAAAGATAAGAATGAAGCAATAAGTAAAATGATTGATCTTGCAAATAAGTCAGGGAAAATAATAGACATTGAAAAAGCAAGGGAATGTGTATTTGAAAGAGAGAAGCTTGTATCTACAGGTGTTGGAAAAGGGTTTGCAATACCACACGGAAAAACTGATGAGATAAAAGATATTGTTGCAGCATTTGGAATTATGACAGAACCAATTGACTTTGACTCAATTGATTCACAAAAGGTGCATTTTATTTTTCTCATTATTGGAAAGGATAGCCTATTAAATGCACATATAAAACTTCTCAGCAGGATTTCAAGGCTGATGAACAACGATGAGTTTAGAGCAAAATTGTTAAAAGTAAAGAATGAAGCTGATGTATTAAAGTTGTTCAAAGAAGAGGAGCAGAATTATCTTGATATCTAACTCTTTGTTTGTGTTTGATAAGATTTCTTGATTAAGAAGATAAGTTTTTACTAAACTCTCTTTGATATTATTCATCTTTCTACTATCTTCGAAAACATTATAATCCTTTACTGATTTGAGTACAGCTATATTCTATAAAATCTCTTTTAAAAAACCTTTCACTCATTACTGTGGGGTTGAAATCAAAGTTGCTTTAGAGGAATTTAAAGATTCATTAATTTTTTCAATGCCCTCCTGGACCCCAGGCTCATATCTGATAAGGGATTATGCGCGCAATGTTCAACAGGTTAATTCAATAGGAGACACTGGTAATTCCTTGGATGTTGTTAAGGAAAATAAGAATAACTGGAGGGTGTATACAGAGAAACAAAAGGAAGTGACCCTTCGATATAAAGTTTATTGTAACGAAGTTAGTGTAAGAACAAGCGAGATAAACGATGATCATGCATTTCTTTGTGGGGCGAGTGTCTTTATGTATGTGAAAGGAATGGAAAACACGAAATGCATTCTGAGAATTAATTATCCAGATGCGTGGAAGAAGGTTTCCACAGGTTTATCCGAAACACAGGATGGATTTCTAACTGCAAAAAATTATAATGAGTTTATAGATTGCCCAATTGAAATCGGAAACCAGAAGATTCTCGAATTTGATATAGAAGGTGTGAAACATTTAATTAGCATCTATGGAGAAGGGAATTACGATGACAATATCATCATTAAGGATATTAAGAAGATTGTTAGAGAGCAAATAAAATTTTTCAGAGAAATACCTTATAAAAAATATATATTCCTGATTCGTTTAGCAGAGAAAAGGGGAGGTGGTCTCGAACATAACAATTCGTTTTCAGTGATTACCGAGAGGTGGTGCTTCACTGATGCAGAACGGTACAAAAAGTTTCTTTCTTTGGTGTCTCACGAGTTTTTTCATCTGTGGAATGGAAAAAGAATTATACCTAAAGAATTCTTTCAATATAATTATGACAATGAGAATTACACAAAATGTTTGTGGGTGATTGAAGGCTGGACTACATTTTACGGTGATGTATTATTGAGGAGATGCGGGTTGAATAGCAATGAGGACTACTTTAAATTTATTGAAAGATTAGTCACTGATGTTTTAAAGAACCAGGGAAGATTTTTACAGTCTCTTGAGGAATCAAGTTTTGATACGTGGATAAAATTTTACAAAAAGGATGAGAATTATCAAAATGCGAGCATTTCTTATTACACTAAGGGTGCTTTAGTTGCACTAATGTTAAATCTTGAAATCATTAAAAGTACCGATGCCGAACAATCGTTAGATGATGTAATTAGGAAATTGTATGAGGATTATATAGCAAGCGACAGCAAGGGATATACAAATGAGAAGATTAAAAATTTGTGTGAGGATATTTCTGGTAAAGTTTTTACGGATTTTTGGAGCAAGTATATAGAAGGTATCGATGAAATTCCCCTTAAGAAATATCTTGATTATGCGGGCTTGACATTAGAAAA
>JADHVP010000013.1 GCA_016783945.1 Ignavibacteria bacterium | reverse complement strand
TTGGACTGCCTGTTGCAGGCAGGAGGTAAAAAGCGTGCCCGCCTTGATGTTTCAATTTACTGCTCCATGAAAGCAAGTAATTAGGCGGGCTCGGAGGTAAAATGAGTTCAACAATTAAAATCCACTAAATGCGTAACCAAAATCTATCTGCCATTGATTCATGGAAAGCTCAATAGTTTGTTGTCCTGGTGCTTCCATCGGGTTTGCTCCAGAAACTTCTTTATTCAACGCATACATGAAACCAATACTAAATTCATTATTGCAAACAACCTTTGATAAACCAAACGTAATATGCTGTTCTATAACACCAGGTGCAAGTATATTAAACATAACTTCTGAGTCTGGAATTGGCTGCTTACCATATGAGTAACCACCTCTAAAACTCCATCCTGGAACACCTTCATACATCAAACCAAATTTGTATACAGTCATATCTTTCCACCCGAATCCGGCTCCTTCATCGTTACCAAGCTGACTGTTTTGTAAATTAGGTAACATTGGGTTGTTAATAGACTTAATCTGGCTGTAAAGAATTTGCGTAACGTCGAATGAAAAAGTTAATCCTTGTGTAGGTGTTGCAGCAAATCCAGCAGTCCATGTTGCGGGAATATCAAAACCACCCTGCTGTGCAAATAAACCGCTGTACCTTTCGAATTCACTCATATACATCTTAGTCTGGAAAGACCCACCTATTGATAACTGCGGTAATAATCTTCCCATGTATCCAAATTTCGCTCCAAAACCAGTTGATGTACTATTGCTGTTCTCGGTTAAATTATTTGGAGAACTTGAAAAACCTGCAAATGAACCAAGTCCTGCTGCACGGAATCTTTGCCACGCAAAAAGTCCTGTTACACCTAACGAGTGGTTATCTACAAACTCAACCGAGTATGTTGCCCCTGCAAACAATTGTTCGAGATTTACACCCGTTAAAGGTGATGTTGGGTCGTGAAATGTTTGAGTCCTATAACTCGTGTTCATCCCTCCGTTCCCATATATTGCCAGTCCAACAGACATATTATCCTGAACTTTGTAACTAACACCAATCGTAGGAAATACAAACTGATTCGTTTCGCTTGTAATCTTTCCCGGTGTTAATCCGAAAGTACCAGGGAAGCCCGATGGCATACCACTAACATTGTAATCCCTGCTTGGACTGAATAAAGATATATTCACATCTACTCTGTTATTATCTAAAAACACTAAACCAGCAGGATTTGTAATAGACCCTAAAGAACTTAAAGACAGAGCTACACCGCTTCCACCAAGTGAAGAATATTTTGAGCCAAATCCATGCCTTCTATAACCATCTGTGCTGTAAACACTCTGAACAGTAATAAAAAAGGCTACGGTTAATACAATTGTGAAAACAAAGTTTTTGTTAATCATTTTTAGTATATTGGATTAATTGAAAAAAATTTAAATATTTAAAAGACTACTTTTATGTAAATATAATTTGTGCACCCGCAGATTTTTCATAAAACTGTCCAACAGAAATTATATCATCAACCTGAGGACAGAAATCATCTTTTGATAAATGAAACATATCAACAGTTGCTTTGCAGGCATATAATTCACCCCCTGCATCGTGTATCATTTCGATAAATTCTCCAACGGGAGGAATATCAATCTTTTCCATTTCCTTTTTCATCTTACCCGTTGCAAAAGCGGACATACCGGGAATAGCTCCCATGAAAGTTGGGATGTGCATAGCAGGATTTCCTACTGTTGCAATTTTTAATTTATCCATCTTATTCTTTATTATAGCATCCAGGCCAAAGAATGTGAAGAATAAAGTTGCTTCAATCCCTTCCATTCTTGCACCGTTTGCCATAATAAGCCCGGGATATACACCTTCGAGTGATCCCTTCGATACTACTATCGAAACCTTTTCGATTTCTTTTTGATTATTTTCTGACATTGTTTTACTCCTTATTTATTAAATACAACCTTTTGGTTTTGGTAATCCTGCAATCTTTGCAGATTTTTTAGCAGGTCCTTTTGGAAAAAGTGAATATAATTCTTTCGTAGGGACACCACTTTCTTTAGTTAACCTTCTTATCGAGGGAGCATCTCCCTTCTCTTGAAATTCTTTTCGCATAAAATTTATTACCGCCCAGTGTCGGTTTGTAAGCTCTTCGATCCCCTCTGCTTTTGCAATCTCTTTCGCAATATCTTCATTCCAGTCAGTCATGTTTTTTAAGTGACCGTCTTCATCCACTTCAAGTGCCTTACCGGCTATTTCTAATGTTTCCATAAAATTTTCCTTTATTTAATTTTGTTGATTTGAATTAACTTTTATTAAATTATTTTCTTTTGTTTTCTTTGACAAACCTTTTAATATCTGAATCCCCAAAGCTAAACTTCTTTTTATTTCTGGGGTATTAACTTCTCTTAATAATTTAAACAACGATACATCTTTTGAACTTTCAAAATCAAATTCCTTAAATGCGTCCACAGCTTTGTTGATTGATTCAAGCATTTCGGGCTGTGTAAGGTTCTTTATTGTATTCATAAATGCTATTATATTGTTCTCAAAAATTTTCAGTTCTTGAACAGGGAATTCTGTAACAACCTTATCGATTATTTTCGCTGACTCTTTCAAAAACTCAAAGTATCCTTTCCTGTCAAACTCATCCATCTTTTTCATAAAATCTAATATGTACTCTCGTGTTAACGGAGTTACATCATGCACAAAATCCGTAATGCTCTCAAGCTGCTCAAACATTTTTGTGATGTTGGTAATATTTCGAAGAACCTTCTTTCCAAGATACATCATATCACCAGTATTTATATGATCATGTACTTCCTCAAGTTCATCTACTGTACTCAGATACAAATCTTTACCCACCCTGGTTAAATCATCCTTAAGGTCATCCATTTCTCTGCGATGTCGTCTTTGATATTCTATTTCTTCAAGAATAACATCAAGTTTTCCGTTTATTTCATCGATCTGTTTTTGAATGTTTTTTGCCGCCATATTATGAAGCCCTCTTTCCCGCCATTGTCATTTGGTGTTCGATTGGCATTTCGAGTCCTTTTAACAAAAGGTTCCAGTAAACCCACCGGAACATTACCTTACCGTAATGGTTTGTTTTGGTTTCTTCTAATAAAGAGAATGGACCTACACCGGGTAGTGGAAATTTTCCGGGTAAAGGTTCTGTGTCATAATTGAAATCTATAAGTATTCCTTTTCCAAAGCCGGATTCTATAAAACAGTTGGCGTGACCGTCAAACTTCTCTTGCATTTCTCTGTTTTCAATGGCACTCAGGAAATTTTCAAATAACACATCAGCCTGAAAATGTGCTACTGAACCTGCTTTTGAACTTGGCAGATCTGTTGCATCCCCAATAACAAAAATATTTTCATAATCTTTAGATCTCAAAGTATGTTTATCCGTCGGAACAAAATTCAATTCATCTCCCATATCGCTTCTTTCTATAACTTCATCCCCCATGTTAGTTGGTATCGTTACAAGCACATCGAATGGGATTTCCTCTTCATCCCATGATACAATTTTCTTTTCATCGTTGTCTACACGAGCAATATTAAATTCAGTTGTTAATTTTATATTTTTCTTATCTAAAAAATCACCGAGTATTGCAGATGCCTTGGGTTTTGTAAATGCTCCAGGTAACGGGGTAACAAAATGTATATCAATTTTATCACGGATACCTATTTCGGTAAAATATGAATCTGCTAAGAAAACAAACTCAAGCGGAGCAACCGGACATTTGATAGGCATTTCTGTAATGTTCAATACAAGCTTTCCGCCTTTCCAGTGTTTGAAGAAATCTCTTAATGCACAAGCACCTTCGATTGTATAAAAATCAAAAACGTTCTTGTGCCATAATTTGTCCTTTAGTCCCTCGGTCTCGTCTGGTTTTATTTTCGCACCCGTCGCAATAATTAAATAATCGTAAGGAAGCACTTTTCTGTTATCTAACAGAACCCTGTTTTTCTTTGGCTCAATCTTCTTAATTCCTGACATTATTACGTCTGTTCCAGGAGGAAAGAAGTCCCTCTTGGGTTTTATTACATCTTTACAGTTGTATATATTAAAAGGTATAAATAAAAATCCCGGTTGATAATAATGCTTCTCATGCTGGTCGACAATTGTTATATGCCATTCGTCTTTATCGAGAATATTAGAAAGTTTGTTCAACATCATTGTTCCAGCAGTTCCTGCACCGAGTATTACAAGTTTTTTCATAATTCAGAATGATTAGTTTTATCAGAATTTTTGATTTTGTTCTTCAATTAGTAATTTTTTTATTTTCGTTCCATACAGTAAATGCCCTAACCAATTCTTCTAAAGCCTTTATAATCGATTTTCTCTCTTCAATAGGAATATTCTCTAATATTTTTTCATGAAGATCTATATAATTCTTATTAAGAACTTGTGTAAAGGGGATTGCTTTTTTCGTAAGACATACGTTTATACCTCTTCTGTCATTTTCATCAATTTCTCGTGTAACCAGTTTCTTTTTTTCCAAAGAAGTTATAATATGAGTAATTCTTCCGGAGGTCAGTTCCATTCCCTGTGATAGTTCTTTTACAGATGCACAATGGCTTGTTTTGAAATGTTGCAGGCATCTGAGTTCAACCGTTGTAAGATTATGGCGATTAGCAAAATATTGCTCTTTAGCCTGACAAAACTTCACAAGCTGAAGAATAAGCTCTAGTAGTGATTCTGTGTGTTCTTGATTACTTTTCGGGTTTGCCATATAGCATATATTATTTATGTTATTAATTGTTTATGTCCTAAATTAATTATAGCGTAATTTAATGTCAAGAACAAAATTTGTTAAGAAATCAATTATTACAATCTTCTCCCCGGTATACTTATTTAGAAACTCACTTATTAATTTGCCTATTTCTTGTGAACGATAGAACTTAAAAGATTTTATTATAATGTTATTTATCTTATTTTTGTTTACCCAATACAATAAAGTAGAGTCTATAAAATGTTAAATTTTGAAGAAGCGAGTAAAATAATTGCAGAAGCATTTGAAGAACTAAGATTAAGGACGGAAGAAATCAGGATAACAAATGCTTTGAACAGGGTACTTGCTGAAGATATAATTTCTGATGTTGACCTTCCGCCTTTTGACAACTCAGCAATGGATGGTTATGCAATAAAATTTAATCCAAGTATTAGGGAATGGAAAATCGTTGGAGAGATAAAAGCAGGAAATTATAAAACCCTTGAAATAGATGAGCAAACCACTGTTCACATAATGACGGGTAGTATGCTCCCTGAAAATTGCGACGGCGTTATTAGGATAGAGGACGTTTTGGTTAAGGGCGATAAAGTGGTTCTAAATAACAATGCGGGATATTCATTTAAACTAAATACCAGGAAAAAAGGAGAAGACTTATCAAAGGGTAAGGTTGCTATCGAAAAAGGAAGCTTACTAAAACCACAGCATATAGCTGTTGCAGCATCATGCGGAAAATCAAAACTTAAAGTATATAAAAAACTTAACATCGGTATCCTCGTAACCGGAGACGAGCTTATTGATATTAACGAAAAACCCAGCACTGATAAAATTCGTGCGTCTAATCCTTATGTCTTGCATAGTGCAATTAAAGAGTCTAAAATGAATCCCATCAATTTTGGAATAGCAAGGGATGATAAATCTGAGATGACTAAAAGCGTAAAGTCTGCACTCGATAGCAGCCTCGACATTTTATTGACTTCGGGTAGTGTCTCGGTTGGAAAATTCGATTACTTGAAAGAAATATTTGAAAACCTCGGTGTTGAGATAAAATTTTGGAAGGTTTCTATCAAACCGGGTAAGCCATTACTTTTTGGAGTTTATAATAATAACGAACAAAAAACTTTAGTGTTTGGACTTCCCGGGAATCCTGTATCTGTGTTGGTAACATTCATACTTTTTGTTAAAAAACACATAATGAAACTCCTTGGAAACCAGGAACTCGTGACTGCAAACGCCATTATAAAAACCAATTATAAAAAAGATGATAATCGTCTGCATTTTGTTAAAGGGACTTTAGAAAAAGATAATACGGGCAGCAATATCGTGTCGATAGTTGGGGAGCAATCATCAGGTAATTTAGCTCAAATGAGTAAATCAAACTGCCTGATAGTAATAGATGAGAATAAAATTAACACAAAGGCTGGAGAAATAGTAGAATGTATAATGATATAACGGGAATAATTTTATCCGGTGGAAAAAGTAAAAGAATGGGGATGAATAAATCTCTGTTGAAAATCGGAAATAAAAGTCTTATCGAAATCATCAATGAACTGTTATCGGGTTTGTTTGCTAATATAATTTTAAGTACGAACGAACCACAGCTCTATAAATTTCTCAAATTAAAATCTTTTAAAGATATTTATATCAACAAAGGTCCCTTATCGGGAATTCACTCCGGTTTAATAAATTCTAAGACGAATAAAAATTTTATTATTTCCTGTGATATGCCTTTCATGACTTCTGAAATGATAGAATATCTTGTTAACTGCGAATGTAACAAATCCATTATTGTTGCAAAAGCCGAGGATTTTGTACAACAACTTTGCGGATTATATGACAAAAGCTGCTTACCAATAATTGAAAAGATTTTATCAGAGAATATTGTAAATGAAAACAGGAACGTTCAACAGGAAAAGCGAGGATGCCAAGTGTTAGAACTTATTAATAGAGCAGATACAGAAATTATAGACGCAGAGACCCTCCCTTTTTATAACAAAGACCTGTTCTTTAATATGAACAGTTCAGATGATTATTCTTACGTCAAAACTAAATTTATGGGAGTCCATAAAAATTAAATCTATTAATTAATAAAAAGTAGAAGTAGATTTGTTGGGATTTGAGATTTGTTATTTGTTTGTTATTTGATATTTGTCAATTGGAATTTTTAAAAACCTATCTTTTTTAAACAAATCAACCAACGATGAAAATCTTATCACCGGCTTTAATTCTTCCCCCAGTTATAACTTTTGCAAATATTCCTTCTTTTGGCATAATGCAATCCCCAACTTCGATATTAATTGAACATTTCGAGTGGCACTCTTTACCAATCTGTGTGATTTCCAGTTCAGCATCCTCACCAATTATAATTCGTGCTCCTTTTTTTATATTGTGAATATCAATAGATTGAGTTGTTATATTCTCAGCAAAAGACCCAGGTCTTAAATTTGGAAATCCTGACTTCATCATTTTCTCGATGCTCTCGAAAGCCAAAAGACTTACTTGCCGGTGCCACTTACCTGAATGTATGTCACCTTCTATACCGTGTCCTTTGATGAGCTTCGCTTCCTTTACGTTTGTCTTGGGAACTCCTTTTTGAGTGCTGATTGAAATCGCCTTAACTTTTCCATTCATATTGAGATTATTTTTGGAATGGTTCAAACTTTACTTCTTTGAAGCTTTATAATCACCGCTTTTACCACCGGTTTTTGAAATCAACTTGATGTCAGAAATGACAATGGATTTATCCAATGCCTTGCACATATCGTAAATTGTTAAAGCAGCAACAGATGCAGCAGTCATTGCTTCCATTTCAACGCCTGTTTTCGAAACTGTTTTTGCTAAGGCTTTAATTTCAATGGATTTTCTTTTCGCATTAAGCTTGAATTTCAAATCTACATTTGAAACAAATATATTATGGCACAATGGTATTAGTTCATAAGTTTTCTTAGCTGCTTGAATGCCTGCAATCTTTGCTGTCGACAGGACGTCTCCTTTTTCTATTTCATTCTTTTTTATCTTTCTGAAAACTTCTCCTGATACGAGAACCTCTGCAAAGGTTTCGGCTTGCCTTAAGGTCTCATCTTTTGATGTTACATCAACCATTTTTGCTTTGCTGTCTGAACCAGTATGTGTGAATTCTTTCATTCTCATCCTCCAATGCTAATCATATTGTTTTCTTTTTGTGTTTTTAATTCATCAATACTCGCATGTTCTTTTTCTTTTGACTGAAGTTTGTCAAAAACCATCTTTGCAATGAGTTCATCATTATACTTCATGTCGCGGATATATTTTTTCAAATTAATATCGTCAAGACCGTTTGAGAATAAGCATAGTTTAAGCGATCCACCTGATTGAATCCTTAACCTATTACATCTTCCGCAAAAATGATTTGATATTGGGCTGATAAATCCGACCCTGCCTTTATAACCTTCGATGTTATAATTTCGAGTGACCTGATTTCTATTATCATTGATTTCTATAAGAATATACTTTCTCTCTATTATTTCTTTTATTTCGGAGCAATTCAAAAACGCATTCTTATTCCACGAATTATTTTTAAAAGGCATATATTCAATGAACCTGACATAGGTCTGCATATCTTTGAAAAAATCTATAAAATCTAAAATTTCATCGTCGTTAATTCCTCTTATTACCACGACATTTATTTTAAGTTCATCAAACTTTAGCTCTTCTGCTTTCAGAATCGAATTTATTGCACTATTTGCACTATCACTGCCTGTAATATATTTATACCTTTCCGGATTAAGAGAATCAAGACTTATGTTGAGTTTATTCAAACCTAAATCTTTTAACCGAGAAATGCTTCCCTCAAGTAATGTGCCATTTGTAGTTAGACAGAATTCAAAATTGTTCTTTCGTTTAACCCGGCTTAGCATTTCAAAAAAATCAAGGACTCCTCTACGTTCTAATGGTTCACCCCCAGTAAACCTAATTTTTTTTATTCGAAAGTAGTTCAGAAAAATCTTTACCAACCTTATCAACTCATCATAGTTTAGTATATCTTCCCTTTGAAGTTTTTCAAAGTTTTGATATTCTGGATTGCAATAAATACAATTCAAGTTGCATCTATCCGTTAAAGATATTCTTAAATAATCGTGAAGTCTTCCATATTTGTCTGTTAAGTTTACCATATATTAAAATTCATATAATTAGTAAAGCAAGAAGAGCTGCTCCAACGATAATAATAACCGGGTGTATATTAAACCAATATGTTAAACCGAATCCTAACACAACAAAAATAAAACTTTTCCAATCATTAAAACTTTGATTAAAATACTTTATTAGGATAGCTAAAATAATTCCAATTATTACGTATTTAATTCCTTTGAATCCTTTTACAAAGTATTTATTCTCTTCTATATGTGAATAAAAATATGCCGCAACAGTAATAATTATAGCGGGCACAGCCATATTACCCAAATTCGCAACTATCACTCCGGCTACTCCCGCAACTTTATATCCTGTGTATGTTGCAAATTTTATTGATATAGCTCCCGGAAAAATTTCGACCATTCCAAGCACTTTCAGAAACTCGTCCTGGGATAACCATTGATGATTTTGAACCACCTCGTTTTCTATAAGAGGAATAAGAGAATATGCACCCCCAAAAGAAAACGATCCTACTTTTAAAAAAGACCAGAAAAGATTTATTAGATCATTAAACATTTATTTTAAGAAATATCTTAAAAGTTATTTTTAAGTAATGTTTCTTTACTTGTCTCAACAGAACAAACCCGTATACTACTTTAACAAACTTTTTAATATAGAATTGTATTCAACAAGCCCACCCCATTCAACAACTGTAAAGCCTTTCCTAACTGGTGTAACGATTTTAGGCTCTTTTATTTCAACCTTATCATTTAAAGGAATAAAATAAAAATTCAACCGTATTACTGTTTCAGGTTCCGGATGTATTATAAGATTCAAGTTATCTTTAAGAAACTCATTCGACAATAATTTTATTTCGTAATAGTTAGCCCTCTTTAGCTCCTTTATCCAGTACTCTTTAAATTGTTCAACTTCTTTTTTATTCAAACCTAACTTGGGCAGCGTGTTATCAAACCATTTTTCCATTTCAGAATATTTCACAACCCAACCCTCTTCTGGGAGTTCAATGCTTTTCAACTGTGCTTCATAGAAAAGATAATCATATTTATTTTCAATTAATCCACTGGGTTCAGCAATTACACTCCACCCCGAATTGTAACAAGGCTCACTTTCTGTTATAAATCCATTGACATCGATCGAAACATCAATTCTGGATTTCTTCAGGGGATACAGGTAAATTGCAGGCTTTCTTACACCGGGTGGGAAATGTGAAGAATCAGTTTTCACACATAATTTATTGATAACATCAATCAGCTCCCCACTACAATTACAATCCTTGATCTTCGTTTCTGATAAACCGTTTATAGCTAAATCTTTTGCGACCTCAGGGGTATCGGTATAACAAACAGCACTTTTTGATATAATCTTATCAAGGTTGTTTAATATCTTAGGACATTCTCTAGCTAAACCTTCGATTACAGACCTTTTACCTTCCGTCTCTTCGATCTTCTGTAAATCTAATATAGTCAAAGTTACTTTATATTGATTATCGATTGGCTCCACTTTCACTTCACTCTTTTCAATTAATCCCAGGGATTCGATTTCTTCTGTAATGAGAATCCTCGCTGAGTTACCCTTAACAATTTCATTGTATAAACAGTTGTAGTCATCATTACAATTAATAATCTCGACAGTATCTTTCAATTTTTCATAACTGTCAGTCTTTGATTTTGTACACCCCAAATAAATCAAAACCACTAATAAAATTGTTATGGTGAAGTAATTTTTCATTTTTTAAGTTAAATAATTTTGAGGAAATAGTACATAAAAAATTTTTATGACTATAATATACTTTTCTTAAAATTTTGAACAAAGGAATAAAGTCTTGAACAAAGCTTTACAAATATTTTTCACCCACAAAAAAAGCCCCGGACAGATTAATACCCGGGACTTCATATAAACAGAATTATGAATTCAGAACAATTGCTAGCCGAAATCTTAAACTCTTTAGTATTTAACTATACATATTACTCTTCTATCATAGTTACTTTATCCATAACAACATCCTCAACAGGTTTATCTCTTGCGTCGGTTTTCACTTTTCTAATCTTTTCAACTACATCCATACCCTCGATGACTTCACCAAAGATTGCGTGCTTTCCATCAAGATGGGGTGTAGGAACAAGCGTTATAAAAAACTGTGACGTTCCTGTGTTAGGTCCGCTGTTTGCCATTGACAAAATACCCTTCTTGTTATGCTTCAAACCTTCTCCAAACTCATCCGGGATAGTTTTTCCTGATCCACTTGTTCCAGTTCCTGTTGGGTCCCCTCCCTGGATCATAAAGTCGTCTATTACCCTGTGAAAAATTATTCCATCATAAAATCCTTGCTCAATTAACTCTTTGAAATTACCCGCAGTGATAGGAGCCTTGTCCATGAATAACTTTATCTTAATGTCACCCATAGATGTTTCCATTAAAACTAAATCGCTGTCAGATTTTTTTTCGTCCTTCTCTTTCAATGTATCTTTCCTTTCTTGAGTTTGTGTTGTTTCTGTTTTTTTTTCGTCTTTCTTTTTTTCTGTGTCTGTTTTCTGTTCATTATTTCCGCACCCTATAAGAAGCACACCTGCAAGAATTAAAACTATAAATATGGAAGTCTTACTTTTGAACATGTTATTCTCCTTTAGTTTTAAATTAAAGTTTTATTTTAATTATAAGAATTGAAATATCCTAATCTATTTTATTTGAATTGTTTTAAAAACCTTATGTCATTTTCATAAAACATCCTGATGTCAGGAATTCCGTGCTTTATCATCAACGTCCTTTCAATTCCCATGCCGAAAGCATAACCTGTGTATTTTTCCGAATCATATCCTACAATATCAAAAACATTCGGATCAACCATTCCACACCCTAATATTTCAAGCCAGCCGGAATATTTACAAATCCTGCATCCTTTTCCTTTACATAAATAACATTCAACGTCAACCTCGGCAGAGGGCTCCGTAAACGGGAAGTAATCAGGTCTCATTCTGGTTTTCAAATCCTTCCCAAAAAATTCTTTCGCAAAATAATCAAGTGTACCCTTTAACTCTCTGAACGTTACATTTGTATCTACATATAAAGCTTCAACCTGGTGGAAAACGGCTAAACTCCGTGAACTTATTGCTTCGTTCCTGTAACACTTTCCAGGAACAATGACTCTAACAGGGGGCTGCTGTTGTTCCATTACTCTTATCTGACCCGGGGACGTATGCGTCCTCAGTAAATATCTTTTGTCTTTTCCCTTACTCTCAAGATAAAACGTATCTTGCATATCTCTCGATGGATGGTAGTCGGGAGTATTTAAGGCATCAAAGTTATGATATTCATCCTCTATCTCAAAACCGTCATAAACCTTAAAACCAATTCGCTCGAAAATTGAAGTGATTTCTTCTAGTGCCTGTGTAATAAGATGCTTCGTCCCGATATTGTATGTTCTACCTGGAAGAGTATAATCGGTAACAGATTTCTTTTCTTCCTTTGATTTTGTTAGTTGAATCTTCTTTTCATCGAATATATTCTGTGCAAAGTTTTTTAAATCATTAAGGGATTTCCCAACCTTTGCTTTTTCTGTTTTATCAATTGTTTTAAACTCTTCAAAAAGGTCATTAAGCAATCCTTTCCTGCTAAGAAACTTTATTCGGAATTGCTCAAGTAAATCTGTACTTTTTATATTACCTGATTCTTCGAGAATATCTGCTCTCAACTTTTCGATTCTATCAAGCATTTTGAATGAGTTTAGATTAATTTAAAGCAAAGGCGAGTATTTACATCCCGCCTTTTGTATAATGTGTTTCAACTATATTTGATTAGCTGTTAGCAAGTTTTACTATTTCATCGAAAGCTTCCATGTTGCTGTAGGCTAAATCTGCTAATGTTTTTCTGTTTATGTCTACACTCTTCTTCCTTAAGGCTCCCATTAGTTTAGAATAAGTTGTACCTTTCAACCTTGCAGCTGCGTTGATACGTGTTATCCATAAACTGCGGTAAACCCTCTTTTTTAATCTTCGATCCCTGTATGCATGTGTTAATCCTTTCTCAACTGAGTACTTTGCAACTGTATATACTTTACTTCTTGCTCCATAATATCCTTTTGCTTCTTTTAGAACTCTTTTTTTTCTTCTATGAGAAGCAACCTTGTTTTGTGATCTTGGCATTTTTCTATCTATGTTAAATTATAAAATTGAGGTAATCTAAGCGTATAGATTTTTTGGTGACCTCTTCTTATTACATATGGTTAAGTTAAAATCATGTCTTATTATTTTAAGATCATTTTTTTAACTCTTTTTTCGTCACTCTTCGATACTAAAGTAGCTGTTCTGAGTTTCCTCTTTCTTTTACTTGTCTTTTTAGTTAAGATATGACTTTTGTATGATTTTTCTCTTTTTATTTTTCCGGAAGCAGTAGTCTTAAGTCTCTTCATCGCTCCGCGGTTCGATTTCATTTTTGGCATTTAACTTTCCCGTCTTTTTACTTTATTATAAAATTTTAACTTATGATTTTTCTTCTTCTGTTTTTGATATCCTATCTTTATAAATTCTTATTTTGTTTTTATCCGGAACTAAAAAAGCCACTAACATTCTTCCTTCCATTTTCGGAGGTGATTCTAATTTTCCAACTTCCAATAATCTTGAAATTACTTCATCCATTAACTTTTTTCCAATCTCCAGGTGTGTAATCATTCTACCTCTATAAGTTACACTGGCTTTTACTTTATGTCCCTCTAATAAAAACTGTTTTAAGTGTTTGGTTTTAAATTCAAAATCATGCTTATCAGTGTTTGCATTAAACCTTATCTCTTTCATATGCATTACCGATTGATGTCTCTTTTGATGTTTCTCTTTCTTCTGTCTTTCGTAATTGTATTTTCCGTAATCGATAACCTTACAAACAGGTGGTTTTGCATGAGGTACTACTTCAACTAAATCAAGCCCCCTTGATTTAGCTATTTTTAATGCTTCTTCAGATGTTACTATACCGAGTGAACCTCCATTTTCATCTATAAGTCTAACCTGAGGCGCTGTAATTCTTTGGTTAATACGTTCTTTATTTTTTTTGTATTTAATTTTCCCTTTTATTTGTTTCAAAAATAATCTTTATATGATTTTTCCTTGATTAAAAAGGTAACTTTTTTGATGAATTCTTTCAACTCAAAATTCCCTAAGTCTCCCTTGCGATGTTGTCTTACTGAAATATTCTTTCTCTCTTTTTCTTTATCTCCTAAAATAATCATAAAGGGAATTTTCTTCGTCTCTGCTTCTCTTATTTTATATCCGATTTTTTCATTCCGGTCATCCAAAACAACTCTGATGTTTGCTTTTACAAGTTCATTATGAATTTCCTTTGCATATTCTTTTTGAGAATCACTAATTGTAAACACAGCAACCTGAACAGGAGCGAGCCATAAGGGAAACTCCCCGGCAAAATGTTCAATAAGAATACCCAGGAACCTTTCAAAACTTCCGAATATCGCACGGTGAACCATAACAGGTCGATGTTTCATTCCATCACTTCCTTCATAATTTAAATCAAATCTTTCGGGCATTTGAAAATCAAGCTGAATAGTAGCGAGCTGCCAATCGCGGTTTAATACATCCTTGATATGAATGTCAATTTTTGGACCATAAAAGGCTCCGTCCTTTTCTTTTATCTTAAAATCAAGTTCATTCGAAACCAAAGCAGATTCGAGATCCTTCTCGGCAGCATTCCAAATTTCTACATCGCCCATTGCTTTATCCGGACGAGTTGATAAATAGAACTTTGGCTTGAACCCAAACACGGAGTAGAATTTCTTTACCAAATCCAAGACTCTTGAAATTTCATCCTGTATCTGATCATTCCTGCAAAAAACATGAGCATCGTCCATTGTTATTTGTCTAACCCTAAACATTCCACCTAAAGCTCCGCTGAGTTCGTTCCTTTCGAGCCTTCCAATCTCACTCAATCTGATAGGCAAGTCTTTATAACTCCTTAACTTCGATGAATAAATTAACGTTGCTTCAGGGCAGTTCATCGGCTTAAGATAGAGGTTTTCTGTTTCACTACTTATCTTAAACATATGCTCTTCGTAATGATCAAGGTGACCCGATTTTTTGAATATACTATCTTTAACGACTAACGGTGTGCTTGTTTCCTGATAACCGCTTGCATCATGGATCTCTCTCCAATATTTTTCCATTTCCTTAAATATAACCATTCCGTTAGGCAGCCAGAATGGAGCTCCCGGACTTATGTTATGGAAAAAGAATAGTTCGAGTTCCTTCCCGAGTTTTCTATGATCTCTCCTCTTTGCTTCCTCAAGATTCTTCAAGAATTTATCAAGGTCTTTCTGATCCGGGAAAGATATGCCGTAGATCCTTTGGAGCATTTGCCTGCTTTCCTCACCTCTCCAGTAAGAGCCAGATACGGATAATAACTTAACTGCTTTTACTTTAGAAGTTGAAGGCAAATGGGGACCTCGGCAAAGATCAGAAAAACTATCCTGATGATATATCGAGACTGTCTCTTCATCTTTTGCAATAGTTTCAAGTATCTCAACTTTATACGGGTCTTTTCTTTTCGTCTTAAAATACTCTATCGCATCCTTTCTGGACATTTCTTCTCTAATGGGTTTCAAATTACGCTTGATAATCTCGAGCATCCGTTTCTCTATTTTTCTTAGATCATCTTCGGTAAACTTCCTGTCCGAGTCGATATCGTAATAAAAGCCTTCTTCTATTGCAGGACCGACTCCAAATTTTGCACCCGGGTATAGTTCTTCTATAGCCTGTGCCATTATGTGGGAAGAACTGTGCCAGTATACTTCTTTTCCTTTATCTGAATTGAATTTGTGAAACAGAATACTGGAGTCTTTTAAAATAGGCTTGTTAAGGTCGGTTAGCTCACCGTTTATTTCTGCAGTAAGAACAGCTTTAGCTAAACCATTGCTTATACTCTCTGCGATTTCATAAGGTGTAATCCCATTACTGTATTGCTTAGAATCACTATCCGGAAAAATTATTTTAATCTTCTCTGACAATTTTTATTCGCTATCTTATATTATAATAGTTTCTTATTAAATCAATATCTCTTTGAAGCTTTACCCTGTTGATATCGTTTGCTAGATAATCATCATAGATGTATTTATTAAGCCTGTTTTTATCTCCGCCGATATTTTCCCGGAAATAATCTATCACAACCTGACCCTCGATGGAGATCATGCTTTCGGAAGTTTTATTAGTATCAACCTTAATAGGGGTTGACAGAATGAAGACCTCGAGTATATTACCAAGCTGCTTTTTGACTTCTGGAACAATGTAAACGTCATCTCTATCTTTAAAACCGATTGCTTTAAAATCATTAAGCTCATCTACAACTTTAAAGTAATCATCCTGATAAATACTATTACCAGCTAATTTCAAAAATATTTCATATAGCTTCTTATAATAATCCTGCTCATATACCATAAGCTCATCACGTAAGGATTTGAAGTTAAGAATTGCAATTGCATATGCTTTTTTATTCTCAATCGTTTTGTCACCTGCTGCAAGGCTTTCACTTGCCGTAATGTTTTTAATATCAGCAATCATCGGTGACTTAAATGTTATCGTGCCAAGGTCGACTTTCTGCCTGGTATTCATTCCTGCCAAGAACGCCTGTGCTTCTGCCCATGTTTCATCCGTTGGTTTAAAGATGTCGGTCTTTTGCGGGTAATTGTGGTAAATTCCTGCAAATGAATTTATCATTGAAGTCGATACGGGTACCGTTTCCGAGCCTGATAACTTTTTCATCTTCTCATAATCCGTATCCGTAAGATCTGCGTAACCACTAACCGTCAACTCTAAAAAATAAGAGCCGCTAACGTCTTTAGAGGGTGGCACTAGAATTCCTCTTTTATCTAATGCATTGACTTCCTGTATGTATCCATCTTCAAACTCCCTTGCTAAATCAAAACCTACCTGGTCAGCAGTAATGAACTTTATAAAAGCATCTTTTTGGTTTCCGATATTGCCCCTCATTACAACAACAAAATTCGAAGTACCGCTTAAAGGATCATCATCAACCGGATAATAAAATGTATACTTCTTTAAAGATAATATATAAGGGTCATACTGTGTTATAAAATTATCAACCTGCGAAAATGACACGCTCCCTGAAAAAACGAGTAATAATAAAACTAACAAAAAGTATTTTTTGTGAGCCATCGAATTTTTTTTAATTTAATAAAAAGTGGAACTTAAAAAAAGTGGGCGGTATCGGAGTCGAACCAATGACCTCTACGATGTCAACGTAGCGCTCTAACCAGCTGAGCTAACCGCCCTAAAATCGAAAATTGAACAAGGAAGATAAATAAATACTCGTTCTTTTTCAATCTATTTAATTTTCACCATAGGTGTGTTATTTTTAAACTTATCTGTGATAAAATTAATGTACTTTTATAATAAAGATATGACGTAGAGTTTGAAAAATCACTTATTCGCTAATCCAATTTATTATAGATATTTCTGATAAGTTTTTCAAAGGCTTCACTTAAATCAAGATTTCTACGTTGCATAACAACCTTCGCAGTACCAATAGCAAGGTCTATATTATATTTTGTTGTCTCTCTACCCAGAATATTCCACGAAAATGATTTAATTTCTTTATGAAAGAAACCTCCACCTGCAATATTTGAAAATATTCCCGAAATTGTACCGGTGTTGATCATTGTGTTAATTCCAAACTTAGAATGATCACCGACTATGCTTCCTAAAAACTGCATTCCGGTATCTATAATTCTACTGTTAATAAAAACCTTAATTTTCGAATAGTTATTTTTCAAATTACTTGTTACTGTGTCTGCACCGATATTTACAAACTCACTAACATAGGAATGACCAAAAAATCCATCATGTTGTTTGTTCACATACGAATGAAATATTGAGTTTGTAATCTCTCCCGATACTTTTGAATATTTTCCGATACTGCATGGTCCATACATCTTCGTTCCGGATTTTATCACACAGTTTTTTCCAATATATACAGGACCTTTAATGAAGGAAAAAGGTTCTATGATAGCATTCTCATCTATGAATATCCCACCGTCTTTTGCATCTAATACGACATCCGGGTGAACTTTCACCTTTTTTGCTATATGAACATTTTTTGAATTTATTAATTTCGAAGCCCTGTAAGTTTTCTTCCTGGTTTTCTTTTTTCTAAGTAAATATTTAAGATCATCCCTGAGAAAATCGTCTAAGTATCGTATTGTATCCCATGGGTATTTTATAATATAGAACCTTAAATCATTTTGTGGATGCTTGTTTTCACTATTATGATTAATAACGTTTAAATTCAACGGTTGAAAATCCTGTTCAGAGAATGTACTGTCATTTATCGCACCTTCAATCTTTTCTTTAAAAGAGCCAATTTTTTCCTTGGATATTTTTGCAGCTATTACTAAATCCTTTTCCAACATCAACGAATCTTTTGGAAATTTATTCGCGAAGTACTTTAATGTTTTTTCAGGAAATACAATCCTGCCATTCAGAAACAGATAATCATCTTCACTTAATTGATTGATTTTGTTTTCAGTATATACTTCTGCAAGATAATTCCTTAGCTGCTTTCTGCAATGGAGTAAAACCTTGTACTTTTCTTTAAGGGCATTCTCAATCTTCTCTTTCAAAGAAAAAACTCCGCACTTAATATCAAACACACCTCGTAATAAAGAGAGGGGATACAAGTTACTAAAAGAGTCGTCTTCAAAAATTAAAACTCTCAATTAAAATCCTCCTTCTATTTTTTCTTTTGAAATTAATTGCTACGTTTTAATGAATAATATAATGAAAATAACAAACAATTATAAAGAAGATATTATCCTTAATTTAAAAACAAAAAAGCCAACACGTTATATGTCGGCTTTTGAAATCTATGAATTTTATACTATGAACTATTTTGAGGTCTTCTCGGGTTTTTTATCTCTCGTGCCATATTTCTTAATAAACTTCTCAACTCTACCGGCAGTATCAACAATTTTTTGTGTACCGGTAAAGAAGGGATGGCACTGTGAACAAATTTCAACTTTTATTTCAGGTACAGTAGAACGGGTAGTAAACAACACTCCCCTATTTTCACCGCAATTACATATAACCTTACATTTATAATATTTTGGATGAATTCCCTTTTTCATTATTACGTAATAATAAATTTATGTTTTCAAGGTAAGCAAGTTAATATAATTAATATACAGTTTCAAGGAGAGAAAATATCAAAGAAGCAAAAGAAATTTCCATTAATAGCTTTATCCAATAATACACCCGAACTAAACTCGTATATTTACTTCAAAGAAGAGGAGTAAACAATTCCGCATAAGATTAGATGGAAAAATTCTTTCTCTCATTTCTCATTTTAATCTTTGTTAATAAATATTATATTATAAAAAATCGGGATGTAGCGTAGTCCGGTAGCGCGCCTCGTTCGGGACGAGGAGGTCGTGGGTTCAAATCCCGCCATCCCGACATTTTTGTTTTCAAAATCTGCTATTGGTTTTCAAATACAAAAGAAATAATTTCTTCGTTTCATAATATTTTCATTCCCCTTACCTTTAACTTTTATTAACACAACTTCAAAAAACAAATTTATATATGAAAAAGATTTTATTAATTTTAATAATCCTGTTATGTGTAGGGAATTTATCTTTTAGCCAGGATGGTGATATCCCAAATGATCCAAGTAATACCCAAGAGGATGTCAGATTCTCAGATAGTATTAAAACATTGAGAATCTTGCACTGGAACGATGTCCACGCAAGAAACATGCCCTACAAGGTTTCTAAGAAAGACGAGGAAACAGGTGAGAAGACTTATTACTATCTTGGGGGCATTTCAAACTTGCTTGGTTATATCAACATGTTAAAAGATGATAAGACTCTTCTTTTTGATGGCGGTGATAGCTACCAGGGAAGCCCAATCTCTACAATCACGCGAGGTTTCTCACAGATAGAAGTTCTAAACATGTTAGAGCCGGATGCATTTGTGATAGGCAATCATGAGTTCGATTACGGTCAGTATGCTCTTGATTCTGCCCTGATGATGGCAGAGTTTAATTACCTGTCAGCGAATGTTTTCTTTAATCCCAGGAATGAAACTTTCGGCAAGCCATTTATAATAGAAGATGTCAACGGAATAAAAGTTGGTGTAATAGGTATTACTGCACTCGAACTCGAAACATTAGTTCTTCCAAAGAATATTTCGGAAATCACAATGCTGAATGCAGATTCAGTTATAGCGGTTGGAATAAGTGAATTAAAAACTCAAGAATGCGATCTCATAATGCTGCTTACTCATGTTGGATTCGATAATGATAAATTGTTTGCTGAAAAGTTCTATAGTGACGTTGATATAATAGTGGGTGGTCATTCACACATACCGCTTTACAAACCTTTTATACAAAACGGTGTAATTATCTGCCAGGCTGGTTCATATACACGGTGGTTAGGAAAATTAGACCTCGATGTCGACATACAAAAGGATACTGTGCTTTCTTATTCAGGTGAATTAATCGAAACAGTAATGGATTCCTCAATATATGATAAAGCCGCACAGGAGAAGGTTGAAAGTATGTTAGCTTCAATACAAGGTGAGCTTTCCAAAGTCATAGGTAAACTTGAAACCGACTGGACACATTCTTATTCAAAGGAAAGTAATTTAGGACAGTGGGAAGCTGATGCAATCCGCGAAAAAGTTAAAACAGACATAACATTCATGAATGCAGGGGGATTAAGAAAAAACCTCCCCAAAGGTGATATAACAGTAGGAGATATCTGGGAAATAAATCCTTTCGGAAACACAATTGTGACTTTCAATGTCTCAGGTAAGACCCTTTGGGAAATGATGAAGAATAATTTAAGGAACACAGTATTAGAAATCGAAGAATCTGGATACAGTGATTTAATAATTGTATCGGGAATCGAAATCGAATATGATTCCAGGAAAGTCCTGGAGGAAGCAGATGATTTCATATTGAGTATCAAAGTTGGCGGAACAGAAATTGAAGATGATAACATCTATTCAATATCGACTAATAATTACGTCGGAGCGCAATTTAAAAAATATTTCGGAGATGTTTCAGAAGAGATTGAGATACACAACACAAATATTATAGACAGAGATTTGATTATCGAAGCAGTAAAAAAGCAAAAAGTTATTAATTCAGTTGTTGAAAAGAGAATCATGGATATTTCCGAAAAACAATAATTGAAAAATAATTTTAAATATATAAACAGATATATAATTATATGAGTGAAGAAAGAAAAGTATACTGTATAAAACTTAAAAAGGAATTACCCGGATTGCATAAACCTCCAATGCCTGGTGAATTAGGGCAGAAAATTTTTAAAAATGTTTCTAAAGAAGCATTCAATATGTTTCTTGAGCATTTTAAATTAATTATTAACGAGTACCGTTTAGACCTCACATCTCCTGAAACAGATAAAGATTTTGAAAAACACCTGAAAGAATTTTTCTTTGGAGAGGGAATAAAATTTCCGGAAGATTATGTTCCTCCAAAAGAATAGTACGATAAGTTTGAACTTGTAACACATATCGTTGCACTACATTATTTTATGTAACGGTTGTTATTTTGGGAATTGTTTCTGTAAAGAAAATCATTACTAAGTGGATTTAAGTTTAACATTCGACAAATATTTAGATTACACAAAGGAAGAAGCATATACCCTTTTTTGTAATGAAAAGAACCTCAAAATACTTCGAAGATTCGTGTATGTCCTTATCGTAGTATTCGGGATCGTTCTTTTGGTAAATTCTTTGGGGATAAGTTTTTTTAGTATTTCAGCAATGTTAATGTTGTTTTCTTGCTTGGCATCTCTGTTTCTTGGAATTTATTATAAAAAGATTTTTAGTATTTCAAATGTTCGAAAATATATATTTACGATCCTAATTGCAACCTTACTAATATTTTTAATTACGAACGTTATAGAAAGAGTATTCTATCCCGAACAAGATAAACTTATTGAGAATGTTTCAAAGGTTGAAGACAAAGGGGAGTCTAAAGTAAATGACTCCGGAGACATCGTCATAGGTGACGATGAAAGAGATTCTAAATCATATACAGATATAATTTTCTTTTTTGCAATAGCGATACTTTTCTTTAAATTATCAAGGAATGAGATCACACAGTTTTATGCTTTAATAATCGGGTTACCTTTAATAACTGAGTTAATAATTTTCAACAGTTTCGAAACCCTCAAAAACGTTCCTGTTATTATCTTTACTGTTTTATTTTATGTAATTGCTTTAACAGCTGAATCAAAAAGACGGAAAACATTTTGTAAACAATACGACTATTATCATAAAAAGGATTTCGAGAGCCATCGAATGAAGAAAGAGTTGAATTATGCAAGAGAGATTCAATTATCAATGCTGCCTGAAAGAGAAGCAAGGTTCGGTGATTTAGAAATATCTGCTATTTCAATTCCTGCAACTGAAGTCGGCGGGGACTATTTTGATTATTTCAAGATATCCGATGACAAAGTTGGAGTTTTCATTTGTGATGTATCGGGGCATGGTGTTGCAAGTGCACTCCTGCTTTCCGGTTTAAGAAGCTGTATGCACCTGATCCTGGAAGAAACATCCGACCCCAAGGAGGTCTTCGAAAAACTTAACAGAATGATCAGGAAAACACAAAACAGAAAGATGTTTGTTACAGCTGTGTTTACAGTTATAGATATGAAGAAAAATACCTGCATATTGTACAACGCAGGACACCTGCCACCGTATAAAATTTCAGGGGATTCAAGTGAATTATTCAAAATAAAAAGGCATGGAATTACACTCGGAGCAATGGAAAGTATTGAACCTAGTAATGAAACCAACGAAATGGAATTTGATTTTAACAAGAACGATAAGCTTATCTTCTATACAGATGGTGTTAACGAAGCTTTGAATTCCGATAAATCAGAGTATGGTTTTGAGAAGTTAGAGAGTTTCTTAAACACGAATGCAGATAGAAAACCAAATGACCTCCTTAAAAAACTTGTTTCTGATGTTAACAATTTCACACAGGATACTGCCCAAAAAGATGATTTAACAATTTTAACAATAGGAAGAAACTAAAAAAATAAAATGAAAAAACCATTAGTTGGAATAATCATGGGCTCGGATTCAGACCTGCCCATCATGAATCAAGCTGGCGACGTCCTTGATGAGTTTGGAATAACTTATGAAATAAAAATAGCATCTGCTCACAGGTCACCTGAATTCACAGCAAATTATGCAAAAGGTGTTGTTGCAAAGGGCATTAAAGTTATTATTGCCGGTGCCGGTGGTGCAGCGCACCTTCCCGGAGTGATTGCAGCTTATGTGCCGATTCCAGTCATAGGTGTTCCTATCGAATCTAAATCTCTTAAGGGAATGGATTCATTGCTGTCTATAGTGCAGATGCCGACGGGTGTTCCGGTAGCAACGGTTGCAATCAACAATGCTAAAAATGCAGCTATACTTGCGGCAAAAATCCTCGCTACGGGAGATAATAAAATTCTTGAGAAAGTTATTAAGTTTAAACAGAAGATTAAAAAAGAGTCGATAAATAAGAACAAGAAGTTGAAATAATAAAGCCCCGAATAAAAATTCGGGGCTTTTAAACTTAAATGTTCTTCAGGTAAAAACTAATTTTTGCTTATTTCTTTTTTCTTCTGGTTAGCATGAATACCATTCCGGCAAATACTATTATTGGAAGTTCAAATCCTAAGCATCCACAACCCTTCTTCTCTGTCTTTACGGTTGCTGTCATTTCAACGTCTTCTTTCAGGTCTGCTAATGTTTTGTTCCAGACTACTTTTTGACCGTCTTTTCTTCCGTTGGTTTCTAGAACCTCTGCCGGGAAATCAAATTCATAGTCTAACTTTGTATCACTTGCTCCCATGTTCTTTGCATTGGAAGTATCTTGCATTAAAGTATACAAGAAATCCATACCCTCTTTACCTTCTTTCCAGGTAGCCTTAACTTTTTCGAATCCTTTTGCACCGGAAATCTTGTTTAAATCTTTGAATTTCATGTCAACAGTAACATGCTTTGTAGAGTCATCCAGATCCTCTTCAATTTTGACACCGGTAACCTCATTATTGTCAGATTGGTAGTTTGCCTTAGCTTTATCTTCGGTAAATGCGAATCCACCCAATTCATCACTAGATTTTACATTGGACATTTTTGTCCAGTAATGTATTGTGATTTCACCAGAACCGTCACTGTTGATTTTTGTTTTCTGGTCAACATTGACACAACCGGAAAGGTAAAAAGCAAATGCTAATACTAAAGCAGTAGCAAAAAGTTTAATTGGAAAATTAATTTTTCTCATGGTATTAAATGATTTGATTTGAAAAAATATTTATAGAACAAGTGCATTTTGCAATAGAATGAAATCAAAATACTAAATTACTTACGTTTGTAAGATAGGAATTGTAAAATAATATTAAATGATCTTTTATATTTATGATTTCTTGTGAGAGTGTTATATTATTTATATACTATTTAAAATAAACTTTTTATAAATGGAATTCAATTAAAATATATATGATATGGATTAATTTTTCGTAACTATTCAGCTTATGAAAAATATTAATAACTTTTTAGTAAATACTTTAAAGAAATTTGTAACGATATAAATTACAAACACCAAATAACAAAACACAAATAAATTCCAATGACCCAAAAATCAAATTCAAAACATGTTTATGATTTATTCCAAAGGAATCCCTATGGGAGAAGAGCGAACCTTTCAGTTTGCTAAAAATATTAGAATTTTTGTAAAGAAATTACCCAAAACTATAGCAAATATTGAAGATGGAAAACAAATTACAAAAAGCATCAGGTGCTACTGGTGCCAATCAATGAAGCCAATGAACTAAAGAAAATATTTTCATCAATCATAGAAAAGTCAAAACAATTGTT
This sequence comes from Ignavibacteria bacterium, assembly GCA_016783945.1. Taxonomy (GTDB): domain Bacteria; phylum Bacteroidota; class Ignavibacteria; order Tepidaquicellales; family Tepidaquicellaceae; genus BS750m-G4. The sequence goes on along the minus strand of JADHVP010000013.1, from coordinate 19,623 downwards.
TTGGTCATTGTAATTTTAATAGTTGAGATTCCTGCCTGCTGCAGGCATGGTATTTGTTATTTGACTTGCCCTGTGGAATAGTTCCGACAAAGTCGGAATTCCACAGGGTGAACTTGTGTTTTGGAATTTAAGTGTTAATAACTTTTGATACCTGAATAGTTACAATCTTTCTACTACTTTAGAAAAACTCCTGTCTGCAACAGGCAGACCTGAGAAATATCGTTATAGGAAACTAATTCATTCCAAAAAACCTCCTCAAAGTGTACAAGCTTCCATGAAGAGGTTTAATCTATATTAGTGGGATTAATCTCAAAGGATTCTAAACGAAATCATTTTTTTTCATTAATCATTTCGATTAACTGCTCCGTTCCTGAATAATTCATATCTGTTTTTTTGGCAACCTCTATTGCATATTCTGCAGCCTCAAGAGCTTCGTCATATCTCCCGAGCTTATAAAGCAAAGCGGCATAAGTATCAGTATTATAATAGTCTTCTTCAATCTCAATTGACCGTTTCGCCCAGTTAAGGGCTTTCTCGAGTAAACCAGTGTCATCAACGTTTTCATAGAATGTCCAGGCGACCTCGTTTAAAAACCCGGCATCGTTAACTTTATCATTGTCAAGTATCTTAAAGGCTACCTCCGAATATGACTTCCAATTCTTTTCTGCCATGTAATATTGAAGTTTTGCTGACCCGATTTTTTTATATACATCATTTGCACCATACTTTTCGGAAAACTTTTCACTGTTAGCCTCCAGATACTTGAATGCATGTGAATTAATATCGTAGACCAGTTTTTCTATAAATTTCCAGTTCTTTTCTGAGAGCAGGTCATCGTCGGATTGTGTTTCGAGATATTCTTTGGCTACTTCCTGTGTGTTCTTCAAGTCGGCGTTTCTTAATGCATAAGCATATTCATACAATAACTCATCACTCCTGTCACCGTCATCATATTTAGCTTTCAAAGAGTACAAGGCTCTATCAGGATTAAGAGCATTTTCACCGTCTTCAATAAAAGCTTCAACGGGTTTTGAGCCTGTGCTTCTGTGGATCAACTCTCCTTCGGAATTGAAGAAAAGATACGATGGATAACTTCTTACTTCGTACTTCTTGGCAAAATCCACTCCTTCTCCTTTTTCCATATCAAGTTTGTAATTAATGAAATGACCGTTATAAAAATTACCAGCATCTTCAGTCGGGAATACATTTGCAGTCATCCACTTGCACGGTCCGCACCACACCGTATAAGCATCAACAAAGATTGGTTTATCTTTTTCTTTGGCGGTTTTTAGAACCTCTTCCCATGTCCCTGTTTCAAATATTATTCCGCCATTATCGATGAATCTAATTTCCTGTGCATTCGAGAACCTGAATACAACCAAAATTAATACTACTATAATTGAGAATATTTTTGCTTTCATAGATTTTTTATTTTAAATTTTACTTGAACTCTTTAACTAATTTTACGCGAATAAAATTTCTTAACCAAAAAAAATCTGTTGATTAATTTTCCTGCTCAACCTTGTCACCATCAATGTACATTTCCAGACCATCAAACCATGCTGTTCCGGAACCTGTTAACTCTACTCCAATAGAGACAGACCTTACCGAATCACTAATAAAAGTTTCTATTGAATACTCCTTCCAGTCATTTGTTCCTGTAGCTCCCGCCTCTTTCATTCTCAGTTCCTTATTATTTGCCTTTGCATCGTAGATGTTAATTCTAAACCCAGCATAGCCATTTTCAACATTCTCTGTCTTTATATAACCTGTGAACTTCAGGTCACTTCCTCTTATATAATAAAGAGGTAAATAAATCTTTGACAATCCATCAATATTATCGTTCAAATATTGAAGCCTTAGACTTTTGTTTCCTTTATAAAATATTTTATCATCTAATTGGATGTCATAACTCTGGTTATATGAAGACCAGTACTCGGGTGTATTATTCGGTCTGGCAACTTCAAAATTTAAATTGAGTTCTTTTTGCAAATCCACCGTTCCGTAATCATCACAATTAAAACTGATAGGAATTAGTAAAAATACTAAAAGAAAGAATATTATACTTTTCAATGTTTTTGTTTTGTTTAACCTAAGAACGATTTGTATAATAACATCATATAAGAGCTAAAGCCCAGCACTTGTGATCAATTCTTTCCCGTGCCATAAATGACGGGGCTATTTAATAATATTTTGTCGTATCATTAACTCCGTCATTTTAATGGGAAATAATATACTTCTAATTGATCATTGGGGAATTAAAAATTAAATGTAAATTGAAAAGTAGAAATTAAAAATTGTTTTTAAAACATATTATTAAGACTATCTTTTCAGGCTTTTTACTATTATTAATATTCATTACGAGAAATAAAAACGTTAATAAAAGCATAAAACCCAGACATTTTTTTGGCACAGAAGTTGTACTTTGTAGTACAAAATCTTACGTTTTTTCAATATAAAAAAACTCAAATCGATGACTCAAAAAACACACAGCAAGGTATTAAATCACGAATCACTAATTTTTGTTGTCTTTTCATTAATGGTTTTAGTACTTACATATTTCGCAATAGTAATGCGATAATTGACACACCTACAAAACTGTTGTTTTTCATTTTTCAACGTTTTGTATTAACTCTCTCTCCACCTGTTATGTATAGTCGAATAAAAATTCGTATTGCCTTGCAGGTGGTTTTTATTTCCTTACTTTTATTTCATAAAAGAATTCCTAAATATATACTACGTAATAATATAATTCAGGTTAAATAATTTTACGAAGAATTTATATTTCTGCAGAGTCTTTGTTTCCCGTTGTTTCGGCAGAGACTCCCCCGAGTAATCGGGGGACTCTGCGTCTTGAACTCAATCAATCAGGCAGGCGTCTCAGCGGTTACTTTTTAATAAGTAGAAAAATAAGTTTTTTGTTTAAATAAACATAAGAAATATGTAACTTTGCTAAACATTATAAAAATAATCCCAATGTTTTACAAAAAGGAAATCAAAAATTATAAAAATCCTTTAAATGGTATACAGTTCAAGCCGCTGCTTTATGGAGAGAAAATGCTGATGACAGAATTTTTACTTAAAGAAAGAAGTGTGATTCCGGTTCACAGCCATCCACAGGACCAAACAGGATACCTCGTTTCAGGTAAAATGAAATTATATATCGAGGATGAAATGTTTGTGGTAACTCCGAGAGACAGCTGGTACATACCCGGTAACGTTAAGCATAATGCAGAAATACTCGAGGATTCGATAGCAATCGAAGTGTTCTCTCCCGTAAGAGAAGACTATATCAATTAATTTTAGGAAACTTTCAACTATGAAACGACACTTTTGTATAAAACGTCTTAAAGATAACAGGGCAATGCTAAACTTGGGCTGCGGTACCAAAATGGACGGGAACTGGAATAATCTTGATTTCTCACCCTACGCACGGTTTGCACATCACATTGGAATTGCAAAATTTCTCAGAAAAATTGGATTTATATCAGAGGAAAGATTTCAGAACCTTTTAGATGTCGATCCTGAAATCATTCTATGGGATTTACGAAAGGGAATTCCCTTCGATGATGATACATTTGATGTCGTGTACCATTCTCACTTTTTAGAGCACATTGATAAAGATGGCGCACCTGCTTTCCTGAGAGAATGTTATCGTGCTTTGAAAACGGGTGGGATTTTAAGGGTCGTTGTTCCCGACCTTCAGAAGATTATCATCCGTTACAATTCTGCTGTTAATAGTATAGAGGATGGTGACCCGGAAGCAATTCAAGACCATGAAATTGTAACTTATGAACTCTTTGACCAAATGGTTAGCAGTGGAATATCTGGTACGAAGGAACAGCGTTTTCTCATTAGATTTATTGAACGTATTGTACGTGGTAATACAGCAAAGGCCGGCGAACGGCATAGATGGATGTATGATAAATATTCCCTGTGTGAGCTTTTCACAAATATAGGTTTTAAAGATATAAAAACTGAAACGCCTACAAGTAGCAGTATTGAAGGATGGACTCAATTTAACCTCGATATAAATGAAGATGGAAGCGTTTACAAACTTGAGTCGCTTTATATTGAAGGCGTAAAATAATGTTTTATGAAAATCATAGAATCATTAAATCATATTACGTCTAATTTTTTAAGCAATTCAGAATTATACATTTACAATAATTAAAGAATTTTATACTTTTAACTCAATTTTAAAGATTTGAGCCTATGCAAAAGGTAATTGCATATTGCGGAATAATTTGTAATGAATGTCCTGCATACATTGCGACACAGAAAAATGACGAGAATGAAAAGAAAAGACTTGCACAACTCTGGTCATCTAAAGAGGTTCCACTCATACCGGAAGATATCGAATGTGATGGGTGTCTTCTTGAAGGGAAGAGATTAACAAAGTTTTGTTATGTCTGTGTTATAAGAAAGTGTGCTATTGAAAAGGAAGTAGAAAACTGTGCTTACTGCGAAGAATACATTTGCGATAAACTTTATAAACATATCGAGAAACTCAATGTTCCTGAAGCAAAAGAAACACTGGATGAAATTAAAAGAAATATTTCGACATAGGTTATCCTTAACACTTTGTTTAACTTCAAAGTATAAAAGCATTTGTAAACTAAAAAATCACTTTAAGCCTATCGAACAATAATTACTAATTTAAAAATCTTTTACTCAAACAAAAGAGAATCATGATTAGTAATTCTTTCAATGCTTTAATTATTAAAAATAAAATAGGAACATTAACCATACTGATAGTTTCTTCGTTATTTAGTATAGCACTTCTTGCATTCAGGGTAGTCTACACTTCTTCAACTTCCTACAGTTTTTTCGTATGGAATTTATTCTTAGCTTGGATACCTTATGGAATAAGCTTGCTTTTATTTCTTAACGAAGAGCAGATCAAAAGAAACATTCTAGTCCTTCCAATCATTTTTATCTGGCTTCTATTTTTTCCAAACGCTCCTTATATACTAACTGATTTGTTTCATTTGAAACAACCTCATAACATCCCATTCTGGTATGACCTTGTTTTATTTATTTCATTTGTTTCAAACGGGTTGATACTTGGATTCCTTTCTTTGAGTGACATTCAGAGTTTCATTGAAAAGAAATTTTCAAAAGTGACAGGATGGATATTTACAATTGCTGCATTGCTGACGGGCAGTTTCGGGATTTATATTGGCAGGTATCTTAGATGGAATAGCTGGGATATTATTTCAAATCCCTTTGCGCTGTCAAGAGATTTAATCGTCAGACTTCTAAATCCTATTGCTCACCCAAGAACGTACTGTGTGACGATTCTGTTTTTCGTTCTTCTTACTTTAATATATTTGACTTTTAAAATTATTACCAAAGATTCAAGTAGTAAAAAGAAGGATAGGGAAGTAGCTTTTTGAAACTTTACACATCATACTGACTCATTTAAATTAGCAGCAATGTCTTTCTGTCTCTATTTTTTTACAGCATTAAGTTGAAGTTATTTTCTTATTTTATATCATAGTGAGATTGATTAATTTTAAGAGAATTAAACTTTAGAAAACAAATGCCCAAAAAAATATTCGCTTTAGAAAAAGGCGGTTCAAGGGACCTTAAGTGTTCTTGGGGACTTGGCTGGAAGAACTTCACGATTAAGCATCGTGATGAGGTAATAGGAACCGTACCAAACCAGAAGGAACTTAAAGAGGGGAAAGAGTTCCAGCTTAACGATGGATCTAAACTTTTTGTAAGGCTCAAGATTGGATTAACATCCGGACTTTACATTACGAGAGATGGCAAGCCTATTCCCGGTTCGGATTCCGATCCAATGTCAAAAGTAAAAGGTTCTTTCGCTGTACTGATGGTCATTGCTTGCGTGAACATTATCATAGGTATACTGGCAGCGTTTTTACACCTTGAAGAGTTTGGATTAAGTGCCTGGGCAAGTTATATCATTTTTGGATTAATCTTTCTAATTTTGAGTATTGCTGTTAGAAAAGCCTCCCTAATTGCTTTGATTGTTGCTATAGTTCTTCTAATCCTCGATGCTTTGATCGGCATTGCTTTCATGGCAACGTTTGGCGGGACTCAATCTATTGTTTGGATTGTAATAAGAATATTCTTCTTAATTTATCTTATAACCTCTGTCAAGGTGTTTAAAAAATTGAAAAGCGAAAGAGGAAAAAATAATTTTTAAAGCCTAATATTAAATTAAAATCGAGTTATGAACATTATTGATATTCTCAAAGATATATCATTTGTAATTGGACTGATTAGTTTTGCAATTATGGCATACGGAGCACTGCTTGCAATTATAAATCTAATCAGGACAGAGATCACAAGGTTCTCCGGTAAGTTTAATATTGAAAGGGTCTCTGTAATAAGACGAAACTTTGGAAATTATTTGTTGCTCGGATTGGAATTTTTAATTGCCGCAGATATTATACAGACTATTATAACACCCACGCTTGAAGAGTTAGCCATCTTAGGTGGTATCGTTGTTGTTAGAACCGTACTAAATTATTTCTTGAATAAAGAGATCGAGAATGTAAAGCTATTAAAAAGTAAATCCGAAGTTGTACCCTCTTCCGAATAATTTTAAAAATGATATCTTTTCATATCGAAATATTGAAAAGCCATGATTTTGTGTTTTTTCTTATAGTTTCTAAAATTTAACAAAAAATTATTATTCGCTATGGATAAAAAAACAATAACCAATTTCTCGGTATCATTATTAATTACTGCGATAGGATTTTTAATTCCCCTAACATCTAATTCGCAGTGGTCTTCCAATCCTAATACAAATCTTAAAATTTGTGACGTAAATGGTGAACAGGCATTAACAAAAATTACAAACACTTCGGACGGCGGATGTTATATTTCATGGTTCGACAATCGTTTAGGAAATTATTACGTTTACCTCCAGCGTTTAAATTCAACAGGGATAAAACAATTTGCTACGGATGGTTTATTAATCAGTTCCAAACCTCAAAACACTTCCCTTGTGGATTATGATATGATAACGGATAATGATGATAACGCTGTAATCGTATTTACAGATATTAGAAACGGTGGATCGATTAATCCGTTTGCTTATAAAATAAATCCGCAGGGTGTGTTCCTTTGGGATACGAACGGTGTTACACTTTCAGACTCCTTCAGCGTCTATCAGCCTAATCCTAAAGTAGAGCAAACATCCGATGGTAGTTATGTCATAACCTGGATATATAGTTCCTCACCGTCAAAAATTGCTTTCCAAAAACTCTCATCAAGCGGGGTAAAGCAGTGGGGTAATGATCCCATACTGCTATCGGGGAGTGGAAGTGAAAATTTCACTTATCCGGATCTTGTTTCTTCCGATAATGGAAGTGTAATTGTTTTGTGGTCAGGTTACACTGGTTCTTTTTTAAATCCCATTAACTATAAATTGTATTCACAGAAATTCTCTTCATCAGGTTCACCTGTCTGGAATTCTACACAGGATACTGTTTACCATCTTGGTAATGTATCAGGATTTTATGTTCCAAGAATTTTTCCTGATGGAAATAACGGAGCATTTTATGCCTGGCAGGATGACAGGAATTCTCAAAATCTCAGATCAAGTTATGTACAGCATTTCACCTCAGATGGAACCCGACTTTTTCCTTTGAACGGCGCTTCAGGCTCAACTCTCGGAGGGAGAAACCACTTCGGACCTGTTGTTGATTGTATGCAACATACTAATGAAACGTTCATGTTTTGGAAAGAAACAAACACAGGACAAAGTCAAATTGGAGTATATGGTCAGAAGTTCTCATCAAATGGAACACCGTTGTGGAGCATTTCAGGAAAGGTGTTCAAACCAATAGATAACAACGGCTTCTCAAGTCTTGCATGTTACGTTAAAGACAGTAGTGTTATTGTGTATTTTGATGAGTCATTAACTGGAAGCACAAACAATTTAATTAAAGCTTTTAAGATAAACTGCGATGGTGTAATGCAATGGGGTAGTTCTATTCTAACAGCAAGCACCATACTAAGCGAAAAGATACGATTAGCTGCCGTATTAGATACAAGTGGAATGTCAAAACTTTCATGGTCGGATAGAAGACAGGATAACGGGGGCATTTATGCACAGAACATAAACTTTAACGGAACACTCGGCAATCCAACAGGCATTAAAAATAAATCAGAAATTATACCGAAAGAGTTTCATCTGTTTCAGAATTTCCCAAACCCATTTAATCCGGTAACAAAGATTGTATATGCAATACCTAACAATGGGGAAGTAAGTCTAAAAATTTATAGTGCATCGGGAAAAGAAATTGCAGTTGTTGTTAACGAATATATGCAGGCAGGTTATCATTCTATTGTATTTGACGGAAGTGAATTAGCAAGCGGCGTTTATTTCTGTGAATTAAAAACTTCAGATTACAACGCAGCAATGAAAATGTTGTTCATAAAGTAATTTATTACCCGCTCTTTAACGTGCTTGCTCGAAAAGTAAGACCATCATTTAATTTTCCTGCTATTTTTTTTCAATAGTGGGATTGCATGTAAAAAAAAACAAACAGAAATTTTATACAAATATAGTTGTAAAATTGTATTAATGTAGATAGAGGATAGAAATTTCTTAAGGGAGGAAACTTGGGGCTGTTCACATACATTAAAAACGAAATATTAAGAGTATTCATAAGGTCTAAGGGATTGACCTTTTACAGGATGAATCAGGATATCCGAAACACAAAACATATCAAAGTACCAGACATTCTTAATGAAAAGATTGTTGTTTTCAGTGACATTCACAGGGGAGATGGCGGACCATACGATCATTTTGTTAGAAACAGGAAAGTTTTTAATAATGCACTTAAGCATTACTATGATAAGGGATTCAAGCTGGTGTTATGTGGAGATGTTGAAGAAGGGTGGGGATACAGAAATAATATGCGTAGAATACTTGATGCTTATGAAGGTGATTCTATTCCTTTAGAAAGGGAGTTCCATGAAAAAGATCGTTACTTTCGAATATATGGTAACCATGATGATTACTGGCGTTTTAAAAAAAGCAAACGCATCGATAAGTTTCTAAAACCCGCACTTGATAATAAAGAGATAGAAGTCTACCCTGGAATTATCTTTGAAGATGAGAAAGCAGATAATAACTATAAAATACTTATAACCCACGGCTGTCAGGGACACTTTCTCCAGGACGTCGGTGATCCCATTGCCAGGTTCGTAGTTAAAGGAGAGTATGACCTTCTATATTACTCAATACCCAGAAGTGAAAAAATGAGTTTTCTTACAAGTATGGACGACCAGGAAAAATACCTGATCGAATGGACTAAGAACAGAGGTTATCTATTAATTGCCGGACACACTCACCGTCCCAATTATAAATCGAAGCCCATCAAAGCTGCATTAGAAATGGAAAAGAATGAAAATGAAATCAAATTAAAAGACCTTACAAAAAAACGTGATATAAAATCGGCAAAAAAGCACATCGATGATTTAAACAAAGAACTTGAAGGACTCTCTCACCCACTAGAGCAAAAGCAAACACCTTCATACTTCAATGCTGGTTGCTGTATTCGAACAAATATGATAAGCTGTGTTGAAATTGATTCCGGAAAGATAAGTGTTGCTGCCTGGCTTTGCCCAGGGGGTAAATATGAAATTTTAGACGGACCAGCAAGTTTAAAAAATATTCTTGATGAGATTGAAAAAGACCTGAAACAATCAGTACAAACTTAGGCAAGGCAGGGAAATTATATTTTTAATTCTCTCAAATTTTTATTTCAATCTTTTTAGTTTTTTATACCTATGGCAATCCATTAAGTGGTCATTTACCATTCCTGCAGCCTGCATAAATGCATAACAGATGGTTGTGCCAACAAATCTAAAACCCCTCTTTTTCAAATCTTTGCTCATTGCATCTGACTCTTTTGAAGAAGCTGGTATGTCTTTTAATTTCTTTCGTTTGTTGATTATCGGTTTGCCATTTACAAACTGCCAGATGTATTTATCAAAACTTCCGAATTCTTCTTGTATCTTCAAAAATACTTTTGCGTTACTAACAGTCGAATAGATCTTTAATCTATTGCGAATGATTCCTGCATCCTTTAGAAGTTTATTTATTTTTCCTTGTCGGTACCTCGCAATTTTTTCGACATCGAATCCATCGAAAGCTTTTTCGAAATTCTTCCTTTTGTTAATTATCGTGCTCCAGCTTAGACCTGCTTGGAAAGCATCTAGAATTATGAATTCGAAAAGCTTCCTGTCATTGTGTAATGGAACTCCCCACTCTTCATCATGATATTTTATCATTAAATCACTCGTTAAACACCACTCACAGCGTTTTTTTGTATTACCCATTTGATTATTATTTGTTTTTCTTAAAACTAGCCTTTCGAATCAACATCATCATTTGTCCGCGATGGTGTGCTTCATGTTCTATTAAGTGATAAATTATCCACTTTTTTGAAATTTTATCTTCCCCACCTTCCCATTTGTAAATAATAATCTCTTCCAACTCAGCATCTTTCATTGTAAAGATATAATTCCTCAAAAGCTCTCTTACTTTACGAAGGGCATCTAAATACTCTTTAACCTCTAAAGGTTCTTCCGGACCTTCAGCTTTTCCTTTATTTGGGTCAAACCACTTACCATAATATAATCTCTTTTTAATTTCAACATTCACCTTTGTATCCGAAATAACCTGCAGCCAGTAAACTTCTGCTTCTGCAAGATGCATTAGGTATGCTCCGATTGGATATTCACCCTCAATTGGAGATTTGAAAAGCTGCTCTTTAGTAAGACCTTCAATACCACGTAAAGTTACTTTTCTAACATCCTCTAATATCCACCACAACAATGATAATTGTGGCTCTAGTTTAGTGTTTATATGTTCTTTGTTCATTTATATAAAATTATGTTTTTATTACAAAGATACGTTTACCGAATTTAAAATGATTCAACTTAAATATTTTTCTTTTAATTTTTTCTGTAAAACGCAAATAATCTTATAACTGCAATAAGCATAAAAAGGAGCAGCGATTAGATCTATAGAATAATGAGCCTTCTGAATCAACATTAATAACGCAACTAAAAATGTGTTTATAAGAAAAATTATCTTTATTTTTTTATTCACTGCTGAAAGACTTAACAACAACATTGTAGATGTATGTCCCGAAAAAAATAAATCTTTTGTAATTATAGTACCTGTTCCCAAGACAAAGACCAGCGGGTCTTTAAGGTCAATCGTGTTAAGAGGTGGCTCAAGAGGAGTTACATACATTGATAGCATCCTAAACAAATCCATAAGAATGTATGACTGAAGTAGAATTATTAACTGTGCCGGGTATTTAGTGAGATGTATAATACCAGACAAAATTGATAAATAAATTAACGGGAATATTATCCAGTTGAGTTCAATGGCATTAAAAAGATTTAAGATTGGATCATCAAGAATAACTCCAGGTCGTTGTTCAATATAGATCAGTAACCTGGAAAAAAAGAGGAGAGTTAAAACAAGTAAAACAATCGTTAGTATGGATTGTATTTTGAATAGAGGTTCTGCCCAGAACTTCTTCCAGTTATCTTTAAACCTTAAACCATCAATTTTTTCCAAATCTGCTCCAAATAAATTTTTCCTTATATGATATTAAAATGACCCGGTTAATTTTTATCTTTTTCTTTCTTCTTTAATTTTTCTAAAACTTCATCATAATAAATATCTTCATCGAATGAAACCTGCTCAGGGTCTTCTTCAAAGTAATATTCTCCTCCATTTTCGTCATCGTCATCGTCATCATCTTCCTCATCTTCATATTCCCAGTCGTATTTTATTACAGGATCAGTTTTACGAAAAACAATTGCACAGACAGCTCCGGCAATTGCACCCAACAAATGAGATTCGAATGAAACCTTTGGGTCTATAGGCAGCACTCCCCAGACTAAACCTCCATATAGAAATGTTATTAACAAAGAAAGAGCTATTGATCTCGTGTCCTTTCTTAAGACTCCAATAAAAAAGAGGAAGCTTAACAAACCATAAACCAGTCCACTCGCACCAACGTGATATGCAGGTCGAGCAACCAACCATACTGTTAATCCACTAAATATATATACAATAACAAAAACTCTTATTGCAGACTTTCTATAGGTATAAAACAATATGAACATAAGAACGAAAAGTGTTATTGTGTTGGAAACAAGATGCGAAAAATCTGCATGAATCAGTGGAGAAGTTAAAACACCAATCAAGCCGGAAGCCTTTCTTGGATAAATTCCTAACCTCGTAAGGTCAAACCCCGTGTAGGCTTCAAAAACCTTGATAAGCCATAGAAAAAAAATAAACAAGAAAGAAATAGCTATACTCGATATTACCTTATCTTTTTCTTTACTGCTCGGCACGTAGTCAATTGGTTAAATTTATATGAATGATTCAATTTAAAAAAGTTCAACATAGTATAAAAGTCAATGAATTACTGTTCGGATGATATAGGTAAACCAGCCAATTGCATAACCCTGATTGCATTTGTGGTTGGGCAAGAACCTGGGTGAAGTTTGTAATCAAAAACCATTTTGCCGTTAGATATGTCTTCTCTGAAATGAAAATTCGATACACATTTAATATCCTTTTCTAAATTTATAAGATTCAAATCATGTGTTGCAACAGCCCCGCACACCTCTAAACCTGCCAGAGCTTTAATATAGGCTCTGCTACCGATAGAACGCTCTTTGTTGTTCGTTCCGCTGAATATTTCATCGATCAAAAAGAATAATGGTTTCGAACATTCAACGTTAGCTTTATCGAGCAATTCTTTTAACCTTTTTACTTCTGCGTAGAAATAGGAAATGCCATCAGTTACTGAATCTGTTACTTTGATGCATGTAAACAATCTAAAAAGAGAAACTTTTAGCTTATTTGCATTTACAGGTGCACCAGCATATGCTAGACATAAATTTACACCAATAGTTTTTATAAAGGTACTTTTTCCAGACATATTTGATCCGGTAATTATTACTATCTCTTTTTCCTTTTGCAATAAGAAATCATTCATAACTTTTTCACTTTCCGAAATTAAGGGATGTCCTAAATTGTTTGAAACAAAAACATATTTACTATTATCACCCTGTGAAATTTCAGGAAATGTATAGGTTGGATTCAAGTATGCAAAGTTCGCAAGAGAATTTAATGCTTCGAGTTCATATAAAACGTTTAACCAGTCTTTTAGATTGTCTTTTATTTCATCTCTGCATTTTAATAACCTAATAGAAAGATAAACATCATAAGGTATCAAGATGTTGAAAATTATTTTAATAAAAGGATTCCCTCTTGCTGCAATCATCTCAGATAATTTTTCTAATCTTTTTAATAAAAGAGATGGTTTCTGTTCATTTTTAATAATGGGAGATAGGAATTTTCTAACCTCATTCTTATTACTCAAAGGAATATTTTCAATGTGTTCGAATAATATTCTGACTTTACTTAATTCATCATCAATTAATTCTGTAGACTTAAATAATTCTTCCGTCCTTTTACTAAACCACATGTAAAAAATCAGATACAATACAAATGGAAAAAGCCAAACAGCTGTTATTAATCCTAACGAAAAGAACACAAAGAGTATTGCATAGGACAAGATTAAAACGGATGCTGTTAGTAGTAACAAAAGGGATGTCTTCTTAGCTTCAATGTTGTTCAACCAGGACACAATTTTTTCACCCTCGAACTTTTTCCTTGACACAGACACGGCTTTAAGTAAGAATTTATCCCGGAATAAAGATAATGGCATAAGCTCTTTTACCAGGTGCTGCCTTTTTAGAACCTTTGGATATTCTGGTTCTGTTTCTAATAAATATGTTCTTAACAAATGACTGCCCTCTTTTGAATGAGATATGTTTATAAGTCTGTGTAATGACTTTTCACCAACTATGTCGAGGTCTATTTCAAAAGGGTGAGCATTTAAAATCGTTTCTTTAGGCTCGGGAAGTTTATCCCAATCGAGTTGAGCTCTCGAAAGGTTTGATGTTTTTATATTAATGTATAATTTATATCGCGAAATCGCATAAATTAATTTGTTATGAAGATGAACCGTAATACTAAACACACTTGATCCAATTGCTAAAAGAATCCAACCCAAAACAGAGCCAGCACATGAAAACATCAAAACGGTTGCTATTAAAAATGATAAAAAGATTTTGAGCCTGTTCCATGAATACTTATCACTTCTCTTTTCTAAGAATTTTAATCTTTCATTTAACCTATAAATTTGATGTTCAAGTGATTTTATGATTAACTCTTTATCCAATACTCTTTGAAATATTAATTTTTAAAGAAGCTTTAAAATATTTATGGAAATATATCCTTAATTGGTTAATATTTATGAAGCAAAAACAATTGTGACTAAAGTCCACATAATTGCTGCAAGAGCGGCTGCAATTGTTGCTTGTGGAATTTGGGTTTTGACATGATCCATTAGGTCGCATCCCGTACTCATTGAACTTAACACTGTTGTGTCTGATATGGGAGAACATTGATCACCATACACACTTCCATCCATTACAGCTGCAAAACATAAGGTCATAAAAAACTCCGGGTGTGCTAAACCTTGTGAATTAGCTATTGCCCACGAAAGAGGCATTGCAAGAGGAAATGCGATTGCATAAGTACCCCAACTTGTTCCAGTAGAAAACGCTATTATCATTGTCATTAATTGCAGCATTACGGGTAAAATCCAGTAGGGAGTCTGCTGACCTAAAAGTTCTACCAGATATGTACCCCCGCCTGCTTCTTTGCTTATAAGCCCTATGACGATTGCCAACAATAGAATAACAGAACCACCTACAACACCTTTTAATCCATCAACAAATCCCGACATTACCGTTGTAAGTTTCATACCCCTGATAAGAGCGGAGAATAGAGCAACAACTACTGCAGCACCAAACGCCCACCTAATTTGAGGTGATCCATCGATAATAAATGTTCCAATTGAAATAAAAATAATTAAACCAAGGGGAATGAAGAATTCTAACACATTTGGTTTATATCCTTCGGGAACACTTCCTTTATGTAATTCTTTGGCACTCAAGGGTTTCGCGTCATCAGCATCTAATTCTCCAGTACTTCGTGCTCTTTTTATAGCTTCCTGCATCTGCTTCCCAACAAAAGGAGCTTTCTCGATAGATAAGAGAAAAGTTCCCATCACAGCGAATATAGCATAAAAACAAAACGGGACGCTCTTGAAAAAGAAAGTTATTCTATCGGCTTCGGTTGCCAACCAGGAAACACCAGCAACAAAGATAAAAGCCTGGATATAACCAGGCCAGGCATTAAAGGCTAATTGTGAAGCGATGGGTGAAGCTGTCGAATCAACTATGTAAGATAATTCTTCGTGACTGATTTTTTGCTTATCAGCTAAAGGCTTAACTGTAGTTCCTACTAATACCGTGCTCATCGTTCCCCCCTGGAAAAATATAACTCCCAAAAACCACGAAACTAACTTTGCAGATTTGGGACCTTTTACAAAGCGTCTTGTCATTAAATCTGCAAAAGCATGTGCAGCACCAGTTTTTGACCAGATGCCTAATAGTCCCCCTAGAAGCCACAAGTACAATATCAATATCCCTGCAGCGCTTTCCGTTCCTATCGATGGTAGTAAAACCTCATCTGTTAGATCAAACCTGCCGAGCAGCAAAGCCCCTGATACTATCCCGGCAAACAATGATGTAATTGGTTCTTTGGTCTGCCAGCATAACAAAATTGCAATTAACGCCGGCAACAACGACCAAAAACCCCAATGCTGCTTAGCAATTAATTGGTAATAAATTTTCTTAGTCTCGCCATCGATTTCCCTTCCTTCATAGACAAAATCCTCCGTAACCAAAGGCAATTGGTTTTTCTTTGCTAATTCAGCTAACGCTTCTGGTCGTAATTGAGATTCTTCTATTGATTTTAATGAGACAAGGTATTTGGGTTCCTCCCGGTAAATAAAATACTCTTTCCCAGTTCTATCTATTTTTGTGTCAAGGGTGATTTTTTCTACCGTTAATGTAGGAGGAACATACTGCCCGACATAATATGATACTATAATTCCGGTAAGAAATATCCAGGTAGAAAGTTTTTTAAATATTGCCATTCAGAAGGGGAAACGTTAATCGATTTCTACACATACGAATATATCTTTCATTGTGTTTAAAATCAAGAAAGATAAATTTTATATTACCATACTCTATTTTGCATTTATACTTAACAACAATATTATCTCAGTCAAATATTGTCAGATTAGTTCGAAGATGGTCTTAATTCAGGTGGTCCTCATCAACACTGTCGAGGTACTTTTCAATATCAGGTAATATTGATGTTAAGGTGTCTTCTTCGAAAGGAGATTTCAAATCTGCAATTTTAAGGAGTTCAAGAAAAGAATCACTACCCCCAGCTTTACAAAGTCTAACATAATCTTCTACGGCTTTTTCCCTGTCATCAGTTGATTTTTTCCAGAACTGATAAGCGCAGATTTCCGCAAGACAATAATCGATATAATAAAATGGTCTTAAATAAATGTGTCTCTGCATTTGCCAATACCCACCACTTTTCAGAAACTGGTTGTCATTATAATCTTTCCACGGTAAGTATTTATTTTCTAATTCTCTCCAGAATTCTTTTCTCTCCACTGCTGTAGCTTCGGGATTTTTATAGACAAAATGTTGAAACTCATCTACGGAAACACTGTAGGGCAGGAAACCTAATGAACGGTTCAGGTGATAATACTTAAATTTCTTCGTATCTCCATTGAAGATCATATCCATCCAGGGCCAGGTTAGAAATTCCATACTCATAGAATGAATCTCACAAGCTTCGAGTGTTGGTGAAATATATTCTGGTACTTCAAAATCTCTGCTGCAAAACGCCTGGAAACCATGCCCAGCTTCATGAATAAGAACCCTAACATCGTCCTCTGTTCCATTAAAATTTGCGAAGATGAAAGGACTTTTGTATTTGTATAGAAAAGAACAATAACCACCTACTGCTTTACCTTTTCTGTTATGAAGATCCATGAGTTCGTTTTTAAGCATGAAGTCATAAAATTCAAGAATATCCGGTGATAATTCTTTAAAAACCTTTCTAACGGTTTCTACTATCCATTCTTCAGTACCTTTCGGGCTTGCGTTTCCTGATTTAAACAAAATCCCGTCATCATAATATTTGAATTCATCTAAACCAAGACGATTCCTCTGCTTTTCTTTATACTTTTTTGCGATGGGTACAACTTGATCCTCAATTATTTTTCTGAACTTTGATACTTGTTTTGAATCATAATCCGTTCTACCCATGCGTGCATAACCAAGTTCAATAAAATTTTCAAAGCCAAGTTTCTTAGCAATTCTATGACGTATTTTCACAAGGTCGTTATATATCCTGTCAAGCTTATCACAGTTCCAGGATAAGAATCCCCAGAAAGCTTCACTGGAATTTTTCCTGACTGATCTTTCAGGGGATATCATAAATGATCTTAGCCCTGCAAGGTTTCTTTCTTTTCCATCAAACATTATTTTAGCTGATGCAAGCAGTTTGTTATATTCCCGGCATAAAATATTCTCTATTACTAAATCATCGATAATCTCTTTGCTCATAGTTTTAACAGCCAATTCAGCAATATTAAAAAAATGCTTTCCATATTTTTTCTCAAGTTCCGTTCTATATTTTGAATTGATCAATGAAGCATAGAATTGCTGTAATAACTCACTGAATATAGGAGTTACATTATCGAAAAATTTCTTCTCGCCTTCATAAAATTCGTTTGTAGTATCTATGGTATATTTTATACTCGCAAACTTGGTCATGGTCATAAACTCGGTTCTTATTTCATTAATCTCATCGATTATTCTTATTTGATCCTTAAGCTTTTCAACTCTCCAGAATTCAAAAAGTAAAATTTTCACTTTTCTTTCCAAATCCTCAATGTTCGGTCTTCTATATTCAAATTCACTAAAACGCATTGTTCTTTTTTATACTTTTTAATTTTATAAAAAGCAAATTCATTTATTCAGCTGTTAAAAATAATTATTTTATTCTTCTGCTTTGATCGGTTTTGAGAATCAGAACGGGTAATGAGGAGTTTTCAGAAGAGTGAAAAAATAATTCTAAAAATTCTTATGTAATATTTAAATTTGCTTTTGTATAAACTTGACGCTTATTATTTAAAGTCTCTGTTTGAGGTCTCTTTAGTCGCTTCATACCAAAAAGAAACCTTGTAACGTTATTTCGTTTGACTACAATATCATAAATTAGTATACAAATTATTAATGTAGCAATGCTAAGTACCGAATACTTAACGAGTATAGTAGTTTCCCACCTGATTATATAATATGCCAAAATAACTAATATCGTCTGGTGTAAAATATAAAAGGGATAGATTCCTTCGTTTGCGTAATTTAGGAATTTAGTTCTGAAATTCAAATATCTTTTTCCATATCCCAAAATTGCTAATACCAAAAACCATGCAACGCAGGATTCCACAATCCAGTATCCGTAATATCCTAAAACACCACTTAAGTAGTACTTATCCATTTGCAATATAGAAAATGAAATTACTCCAAGCAGTAATGAAAGCGACCTTTGTTTTTCTATAGCATCCCACAAACTTTGATTCGAACAAATGATAAAACCATAGATAAAAAACAGGAAGAATAAAGAGAAATTTGCCATGTCATCAACAAGGTTATGAAATCCGGAAAATTTATTCCTTAATAAAATCTGGACTATTATCAGTGGTATAACAAGAAGATAAATGACACCCTTTCTTGTAAAAATATTTGCTGCTTTTGTAATGATTTTCTTTCCTTTAGCACTTCGCAAGAATAAAAATATTGGCAAAGCAAGGCACGAATATAAAAAGAGATACCCGATGAACCAAAGATGATGCCAGCTAAAATCACCAAGGGGATAGAGACCCCCTTTAAGATATTCATACTTAAATTCAAAATAATTTGAAAACTCCCTTCCATGATTTATAAGTTCATAGTAAATCTGTGGTGGAATAATTATTAAAATACCAAATGTAAGGGGAATTAAAAGTTTAAAGGAACGTTCCTTGATATACTTCCCCCCGCTGCGATAGCCAAGGGCAAACAATGTTCCAGCACCCGATATCATAAACAGCAACGCCATTCTCCAGTGAGACAGGAATAACGTAAACTCATCGAGAACCCAACTGGTTTGAGAATCTTGCATGAAATACCATGACCAGCTTATAAATACCATACCTGAATGAAAAAACAATAGGAGTATTATTGCAAGGACCCTTAACCAATCGAGGTCATGTCTGCGGTCTTTCTTCACTTATAATTTTCGATAAAACTAATAAAAAAAGTCATTCCGAAAAAGAGTTCAGCATCTATCTTATTTCCGAGAATGTATTAAAAAACTTTCAAAACTGTTAAAGATAATATTATTGACTGATAACAGCAAGGAAAGATTTCGACTAAAACAGATATTATTATATTACAAAATCATGTCAGTTAAAACTTCATGTCATCGATTTCATCAAGCCATCCTTCAACACTTCCGATTAGGGATTTACAGCAACCATCTTCAAATGGTGATTTAAGATCGGCAAGTTCAACAAGTCCAAGAAATGATTTACTGCCGCCGGCTTTACACAA
>JADHVP010000065.1 GCA_016783945.1 Ignavibacteria bacterium | reverse complement strand
CTATTTAAGAAATTTGTTGTTCCGCTATTCTGGCTAATCCAGCCGCCCTGGGAAAAGGAAGAATGAATTTGAAATGTAGAGTTAATGATTAAGAGTAGGACTGTAATCTTTATAAACTTTTTCATGATTAGAATGTTTAATTAATATTTATTTCACAAGTACCATCTTCCTCGTCTCCACCGCATTCCCATCCGCTGAAAGACGGTAGAAATACACCCCGCTTTGAAGCTCATCTCCGTTAAAGTTTACACTGTAGCTCCCTGCATTCAGGTATTCATTAAATACCTCATCCCGTTTCCTTCCGAGACAATCGTATATTACGAGACTGTAATTACCTTTCTTTTTTATATCGAATTCTATTGTTGTCTGGCTGTTGAAGGGGTTGGGATAATTTTGAGATAAATAATAATCCTTTGGTAATTCATTATTTGATAATTTTATATTAGAAACACCTCCATTTGTTGTTCTTAATATTGTCCCGAAATGACCAACAACAGTCCCGTTTAGCGTGTCTGTAAATGATACAGACTGAAGATGATTATTTGCCCCGCTTGATTGTATCGTCCAATTTACTCCAGAGTTTGTTGTTTTAATTATTCTACCCGTTCCGCCTACAGCATAGCCAACATTAGAATTAGGAAAGACAACGCTCCTTAAAGTATTCCCCCCGACAAATTGATAAGTCCACGACATTCCCTGGTTAGTACTTCTTATAATAAATCCAGCATCACCGCCAGCAACGACTGTATTAACATCGGCGAATGCCACACAAAAAAACCAGATACCTAAGCCCGGAATTCCACCTAACCTTATCCAGTTTTCACCTCCATTGGTTGTCCGTATTACTGTTGAAAAATTTGATGGCCATTCCTCACCAACCGTAAATCCTGTATTTTCGTTGAAAAATGTAATATCATATAGATAAGTCCCATAAATTGGAACATTATTAACAAGACTCCAGTTACTTCCGCCATCTGTTGTCCGAATTATCACACTTCCTATACTAAATCCTGTGTTTTCATTTATAAAGTCTACACTATATAAATAATCATTTGTTGGACTTGTTAAAGGTCCTATCCAATTTATTCCGCCATTGGTGGTTTTTATTATTGTACCCCTTCTACCAACTGCTATGCCGGTATTAGTATTTATCATATGCACATCAAATAGATCGTTTGTATCACTGTATGTATGGAGAATCCAATTAAAGCCAGCATTTGTTGTTCTCAAGATTACACCACCAAATCCCACTGCAATGCCTGTATTTGTATTCACAAATTCTACAGCCCAAAGGTGACGATTAGTCCCGCTCTGCTGCTGTATCCATTGAGAGAAACAATAATGAATTAGAAATGTAGAGTTAATGATTAAGAGCAGGACTGTAATCTTTATAATCTTTTTCATAATTAGAATATTTAATTCACAGTTACTTCATTTTCACTTAATTATCATTTTGATTCAAGGTATAAAGAAAGGCATACAACTCATCCCCCTCTCCAAAGGCGAGTCTTCGACTTTAGTTCCCCCTTCTCTTGCTAAGAGAAGGGGGATAGGTGGAGTTCTGGAAATGAAAGGCATAACACGCCAAAGGTTCATACCGCGTGCGGGAAGTCAACTCATGTTATGACAGCACT
This sequence comes from Ignavibacteria bacterium, assembly GCA_016783945.1. Classification (GTDB taxonomy): domain Bacteria; phylum Bacteroidota; class Ignavibacteria; order Tepidaquicellales; family Tepidaquicellaceae; genus BS750m-G4. The sequence goes on along the minus strand of JADHVP010000065.1, from coordinate 13,526 downwards.
ACCAACGCCACCACATCAAAAAGCTTCTGGGCAAGCCAATAAAAAACATCAATTGTGTTCTGATTCTTTCTGGATTTATCTATATAATTGATTATGGTTTCTCTTATTGCTATTTTGAGACTTTGATAAAAACACTTCGATTTGTTATTAAGCTTAGTAGTAGGATTCATAACCGGCTATTTAATATCCATTCCACCCATCGGTCCGACTAACATTGCAATCATGTCAAAAGGCTTGAACAAGGAAATAAAATCAGGCGTCGCAATGGGAGCGGGTGCGGGCTTTATCGATATGGTCTATTTATTGATAGCTTTTGGAGGCGTTACGGCATTTCTTTCAATATTACCGCAGAGTGTGAAAACGTTTTACGTGCTAAACCAAAACGTATTGAAAGTGATACTTACTTTTATCGGGTGCGGCATCGTGGTGATTTTTGGGATTAAAATAATGAAGACAAAGTCTGTGAATAATTCTAACAATGACAGGCTGAAAGAGTCGTATAAAAAAGCGGAAAGTACTGTTCACAAGAGAGAAAAAGGTATTGATAAATTATTTCGCACGAAAGCCCTCGAAAAAGAAACGTTCAGTTTAACCGGTAGCTTTACTGCGGGTGCTTTGTTTTGTCTTTCGTCCATTACGCTTCCTGCTTCGTGGTTTATTATGGTAGGTTATATGAAAAGTTATGGTATAATCGATACAAGTTTTGTTTCGGGATTGTCATTAGGGGTAGGGGTTTTAATTGGGACAACCGCCTGGTTTTATACTTTAGTGAAGTTAGTTTCTTCGAACACACATAAATTCAAACCCCAGACATTGATCAAGCTGAATTTTTATGTTGGAATATTATTACTGCTGCTCGGTGTCTTCCTTTTTTATAAAGCATTTGATTTTGCTTTGTCTTGATTTATTCAGTTAATCATTTTTATTTTGAGTGATTATAATGAAACTAAATTGGTTTTTAACAATTTAGAATAAATCTATAGTACACTTTTATTGAAAAGATATGTCTGTCAATATTGCCAGTCACACGTGAAGGATTCGGAGGAGACTTTCTTCTGCCCTGAATGCAAAACGCCGCATCATGTCGAGTGCTGGTATGAGAACGGGGGATGTGCTGTGTACGGCTGTGATTGCAAAGCTATCGCGGAACAGGTTGAAAGCAATGAAGCTGTTTCTGTAAAAGATATTTTGGTTAACGCTGAATATCTTTTGAATAAAAAAAAGTACACTGAAGCAATAGGTGAGTGCAGCAGGGTTTTGAAAGTTGATGGAAATAATAATGAAGCGAAGGCTCTTTATAACAAAGCAGTGACGCTGGTTAATGCCAAAATAAAATTGATGGAGAGCGGTGATGTGTCATACGACAATAATGATTATAAGTCAGCGGAAATCTTTTATAAGAATGCTTTAAAATATACAGATGAAAATGAATCAACCATAGTCAGGTCGAAGCTTCAGGTGATAGAGGAAAAGATTCCACAAATCAAAAAAAGAAAAAGAATAAACAATATAATAATATCGATTGTGATTTTTGCGATATTATGCTCGGTTGTTTATCTGGGTTATTATTTTATTGTGCTGGAAGAAGACAGGGCATTTGCGGATATTCAAAAAGATGATAATACAACTGAAATACAATCTATGGAAAAGCAAATCTCCCGGTATGAAAAATTTATTCGAAAATATAAGGATAGTGATAACTATGAAAAAGCTGTCAGCAGAATAAGTTTTCTCTCCGCAAATTTGGTAAACCAGATTTATGATGATGATTGGAGGATAGCATTAAAATATGTAGATAAAATCGATGAGATGGATAATCCAAATACTCATAAGGATCTCACGAATAAAATTTATACACAAGCAGAAAAGGAATTCAATAATAATATCGAAAACGCAAAGCAGTATAACAAATTAAATAAATTCAATGAAGCTAAGATTGAAGTTGAGAAAGCTTTGAGCATTATTGAATATTTTCCCGAATCAGAAATTTCTGGAAAGAAGGGGAAGTTGAATTCTAATAAGAAATTGTTAAATAAAAAAATTACTTCTTCCTTAAAATATAATTCAATAAACAAGGAAATATCAGAGAAACAGGAAGAGTTAAAGAAATTTGGTGTAGATAAATCTTACGATGTTGTTGGAATTAGTGCTGTTATTACTGATGTGAAAAGTCCGACTGTTGCAATAGCGAAGAGACTCAGTGACTCAAGATTGATAGCAATAGAAACAGTGAACAATGAATATACTAAAGGTGATTATATCGATATAGATTGTGTGAGAAATGGAACTGTAACAGTTTATGATGAAAATGATCTTGAAATTATACTTCCGTTGTATGTTCCTGCCTCATATTCCTTTAAGAATGAAAACCAAGTTTCATCAAATTATGAGAAGGAATCATTATTGCAAAGATTAAGTTATTTAAAATCACAGCGGGATAAAATTGATAGCTTGTTGAGGTTGAGTTTGTGATTTTTTGGAGTTGGAAGTATAGATTAATCATTCCTTGAAAAGATTGAATTATGAAATGAAACTTCAAAATTTAAAATAGGGAATAATCTATTCAAAAGAGTTAATTTATACGGAAAATCAAAAGATTAATAAGTAACATTATTCTCAAAAAATCCTATTATAAGAATAAATATTATATTGATTTAGAATATATAAATTGATATTTTTCTTTCTTGCATTAGGATTTTTTGGGTAGGTAGCGAAGTGGTTAAACGCATCAGACTGTAAATCTGACGACTAAGGTCTTCGGAGGTTCGAATCCTTCCCTACCCACCGCAAAAAACAGTCTATGCGGGAGTAACTCAGTTGGTAGAGTCACAGCCTTCCAAGCTGTTGGTCGCGAGTTCGAGTCTCGTCTCCCGCTCGAGAGAAACTTTGTTATTTAAAATAGAGAGTGGGAAAGCGGAAGGCAGTGTCGAACGCTAGGATACTTTTGAAGTGTTTTCTATACAGTTTAAGTTTTAACTTTGCTGATGTAGCTCAGTTGGTAGAGCACTTCCTTGGTAAGGAAGAGGTCACCGGTTCAATCCCGGTCATCAGCTCTATAAAGTATAAGATAAAACAGCTTGGAGGTTTTTCTCAATAAAATTTACGGGTGTAGCTCAATTGGTAGAGTAGCGGTCTCCAAAACCGTCGGTTGGGGGTTCGAGTCCTCCCACCCGTGCATCGGATTTTTTTAAATATTTAGTAAAAACATGAAAGACAAATTAATAAACTTCTTCAAAGATATTTTTAAAGAAATGAAGAAAGTTACATGGCCCAAGAAAGAAGAACTAAAGGATTCTACTAAAATCGTTTTAGTCACAATGCTTATATTTGCATTATTTGTCTATATTGTTGATAAGGGAATAAGTGAATTTTTAGGAGTATTGTTTTAAAAGATAAAATAAATGATAGATAAAGATTTGCAAAATATAAATAATGATCCAAATGAAGAGGATAAGAATATTCAAAATGAAAATGAAGGTAACAATAACCTATTGAAGAATACAGAAGAAGAAGTGAAAGAAGATAACCAGGAAATTCAAGATATCAAAAATGAAATTGACGACTCTGATGTGACTAAGGAATTAAATACTGAGAGTACCGATAAAGAAAACTTAAGTGTAGAAAAAGAAGAGGATGTTAAAGAAGAAGAGAAAAATATCGTGGAGGAAGAAAAAGAGAATATTACCGAAGAAGTGGAGAAAGAAGAACGTGAAAATATCGTAGAGGAAGTAAAGGAAGATGAAAAAGAGAATATTACCGAAGAAGTGGAGAAAGAAGAAAAAGAGATTGCAACTGAAGAAGAAGTAGAGGAAGAAATAAAGGAAAATCTTATTGAAGATGTAGAGGAAGAAATAAAGGAAAATCTTATTGAAGATGTAAAGGAAGAAATAAAGGAAAATCTTATTGAAGATGTAAAGGAAGAAATAAAGGAAAATCTTATTGAAGATGTAAAGGAAGAAGGTAGTAAAGAAGTTATTAAGATAAAGAAAGATGAAAATGAGGAGGTTGTTGAAGTTAAGGAAGAAGTAAATAAAGAAGTTGTTGAGGTTAAGGAAGAAATTAAAGAAGAATCCTTAAGTGAACCCAAAGAAGAAGGAGTTATTGATTTAGAAAAAGACGAAGATAAAACAGGACGATTTAAGTGGTACGCAGTGAGAATCATATCCGGGCATGAAAATAAGGTAAAAACATATCTTGATAGTCAAATAAAACAAGAGCAATTAGAAGATAAAATTCGGAATGTGTTAATACCGCTGGAAAAAGTATTCGAAGTTAAGTCAGGGAAAAAGAAAGTAAAGAAAAAGAATTTTTTACCGGGGTATATACTGGTTGAAACCGATTTAGATGATAAAATAAGAAGTTTTATTTCACAATCACCTTCAATAATCAATATGGTTGGTTCAAAGAGTATTAAAGGTCAGAGACTGGCTCCAATTCCATTAAGAGGTGATGAGATTAAAAGAATAAATGCAATACTTAATGAAGACAAGCAAAGTGAAAAGATTGATTTACAATTAACTGTTGGTGATCCGGTAAAAGTCACCAGTGGTCCTTTTAATAATTTCACAGGAAATGTTTTGGATATAAACATAGAGAAAATGAAAGTAAAAGTAATGGTTAGTATTTTTGGGAGAAAAACTCCAATTGAATTAGAGTTTACACAAATCGAAAAACAAAAATAATAGATATAAAATTTAAAAATTCTTTAAACACTTATGGCAAAAAAAGTAGCAGGATTTATAAAATTGCAAATCCCGGCAGGTCAGGCAACAATGGCTCCTCCGGTTGGACCAGCACTAGGACAAAGAGGTGTTAATGGAATGGAGTTTTGCAAACAATTTAATGCAAGAACTCAGGACAAGAAAGGCTTAATAATTCCGGTTGTTATAACCGTTTATTCTGATAAGTCTTTCACATTCATTACAAAAACTTCACCCGCAGCAGTATTACTTTTAAAGGCTGCTGGATTAGAAAAAGGTTCGGGTATCCCGAATAAAACTAAAGTTGGAAAAGTCACAAAAAAACAAGTAAAAGAAATTGCAGAGATGAAAATGGTTGACTTAAATGCAAGGGATTACGAGCACGCAATGAGTATGGTAGCTGGAACAGCAAGGAGTATGGGAATTACAGTAGAGTAAAAATAAATGACAATATAATACAATCATGAAACTGACAAAAAAACAAAAAGAAATTAATAAGAAAATAGATTTCAATAAGGAATATAGTTTATCTGAAGCAGTAACGTTGATCAAACAATGCGCTAATGCAAAATTTGATGAAACAGTTGATATTTCTGTGAATCTTGGTGTTGATCCTAAGCATGCTGACCAGGTTGTAAGGGGAACAGTTTCACTTCCCCATGGTACCGGTAAAAACATAAGAGTTTTAGTCATAGCTAAACCGGAAATGCAGGATGAAGCTATAGAAGCTGGAGCAGATCATGTTGGTTTTGAAGATTATCTTCAAAAGATAAAAGATGGCTGGACTGATATTGACGTTATTATTGCTGCACCGGATACTATGGGTGAAATTGGAAAGTTGGGTAAAATATTAGGACCAAGAGGTCTTATGCCAAATCCGAAAAGTGGAACAGTTACTCCGGATATAGGACAAGCTGTTAAAGAAGTAAAAGCCGGGAAAATTGATTTTAGAGTTGAGAAAAGTGGTATAGTACATTCAGCTATTGGTAAAGCCTCGTTTGATGAATCCCAGCTTAAGGATAATATTGTAACATTTATCAAGACTATAGTAAAGTTAAAACCAGCGGCAGCAAAAGGAACTTATATGAAGAATATAACGATTTCATGTACAATGGGACCTGGAATAAAAATTGATAAGAACTTAAATGAGATTAAATCTGCTGCATAGATTTTTCAAATAGATATTACGCACTCTATACATATAGTAGTTCTTTAGACTATTTTGAAATGCCTCATTTGTTTTGTTTATTAAAGTAAAAAGATATGGAGAAGAAGAAAAAAATTGAGACAACCGGTGAGATCGCATCATTAATGGATTCGACAGAAGCTTTGTACTTAACGGATTTTACAGGTATGACTGTAGAAGAAGTCAATGAACTCAGGGATGAGTTCTTTAAATCTAATATAAAGTATAAAGTTGTTAAGAATACATTAGCTTTAAGGGCTGTACAGAAATCTAAAAATTTTTCAGATTATAACGAAAAAATAAGTGAATTCTTAAAAGGTCCGACCGGTATTATTTTTTCTGACGAAGATCCAATTGCACCAGCAAAGATTCTCAAGAAATTTTTTAATAAAAGTGAGAAACCAAAACTGAAACTGGCAATCGTTGAAAAGGAAGTATATGAATCTGATAAGCTAAATGCATTGGCTTCTTTACTTTCTAAGGATGAATTAATTGCTGGTATCGTATTCTGTTTGAATTCACCAGTTTCTGGTATTGTTGGTTCAATAAATGCAGTTATAAGGGATCTTGCAAGTGTCATTGAAGAAGTTGCAAAAAAGAATGCAGCTTAAGTTTTAAAAATATTTCAGAAATAAAATTAAAATTAAATATAAAGGATTAAAAAATGTCAGTAGACGAATTAGTTGAAAAGATTTCAAGTTTAACTTTACAAGAAGCCTCTGAATTGAAAAAAGCTCTCGAGGAAAAGTTCGATGTAACAGCTGCCGCTCCGATTATGGTTGCAGGCGGAATTCCCGGAGCAGGAGATGCAGGTGCTCAGGCTGAAGAAAAAACTGAATTTACAGTAGTTCTTGAAAATTTTGGATCACAAAAGATCAATGTTATTAAAGCAGTGAAAAATGCTACGGGACTTGGTTTGACCGAAGCAAAAGCTCTTGTTGAAGGTGCACCAATACCTGTTAAAGAGAACGTTTCGAAAGACGAAGCTGAGAAATTAAAAGCAGATTTAGAAGCAGCTGGTGCTAAGGTTGAACTTAAATAGTAGACCTATTGAAAAAATTTAAAATTAATATTTAAACAATAATATATTATAATCCCGGCGGGCAATCCTACGGTCGGGATTATTTATTAAATTTCACGGAGGAAATTTAATACATGGAATTAAATGCCGAAGCTTTAGGGCTTAAAACTCTAAGTGATAAAAACGAAAGATTAACTTTTTCTAAAGCAAATATTCATAAGACTCCACCTGACTTGTTAAATGTACAGGTTCAGTCTTATAAAGATTTTTTACAAGAAGATATTCCGATCAGTAAAAGAAAATCTCAAGGTCTTCAAAAGGTTTTCGAGGATAATTTTCCTATTACAGATTCTCGTGAGACTGCAATACTGGAGTTTGTCGAATATTTTGTAGAGAAACCTCCATATACTATAATAGAATGTCAGGAGCAAGGTCTCACGTATGCTGTTCCTGTTAAAGTTAAACTCAGGTTATCTACAAAACCAAATACATCTGCAAAAGAATATAATTATGTATTAGAGCAGGATGTCTATTTGGGTAATTTACCATACATGACTACACGGGGCAGCTTTATTATCAATGGAGCAGAAAGAGTAATTGTAAGTCAGCTCCACAGATCTCCCGGAGTAGTTTTTAATAAATCAATTCATGCAAATGGAACACAGTTATATTCTGCACGAGTGATTCCATTTAAAGGTTCATGGGTAGAATTCACAACTGATATAAATGATCTATTATATGCTTATGTTGATCGAAAAAAGAAATTCTATTTTTCCACTTTATTGAAAGCATTAGGATTTAATGATAAAATTCAAATGCTTGAACTATTCGAATTAGTAGAAAAGGTTGAGATCAATAACAAAAATTATCTTGATTATTTAGAGAGAATCGTTGCTGATAATGTTATCGATAAAGAAACAGGAAACGATTTAGAAATAACGGTGAATACAGTGTTAACAGAAGAACATCTTGAAAAAATATTGAACAGCGATTTCAAACATTTGTATTTACTTAAAGACGAACCGACTGATGGAGAAAAGATTATTTTTAATACTATTATCAATGATGATGAAGAGAGTGACATATTGATAGAAAAGACACCCGTTGATATTGTCCCTAAAGACAAAAAATTAAGTCTTGTCGTCGATACCGAAGGTGAAAGTGCCAGGAGCTATATTGAAAAGCAATTCTTTAATCCTAAGAAATATGACCTTGGCAACGTTGGAAGATACAAGATTAATGGGAAACTCGAATTAAAAATAGATCCGCACATTACTATTCTGACACTCGAAGATATTTTAGCCATTATAAACTATATAAAGGATTTGATTGATGGTAAAAAAAATGTTGATGATATCGACCATTTGGGAAACAGAAGAGTAAGAACAGTGAACGAACAATTGTCGCAGCAGTTTGGTTTAGGTTTATCTCGTATGACAAGGACAATCAGAGAGAAAATGAGTATACATGACGAGGAAAGCCTTACTCCTTCAAGATTAGTCAGTTCAAGACCGATAACCAGTGCTCTTTCTTCATTTTTCGGAACGAGCCAATTGTCACAGTTTATGGATCAGACAAATCCTCTTGCAGAAATGACACATAAAAGAAGAATAAGTGCATTAGGTCCTGGAGGTCTTTCAAGGGAAAGAGCAGGTTTCGAAGTAAGAGACGTTCACTATACTCATTACGGAAGGCTGTGTCCTATTGAAACACCGGAAGGTCCTAACATTGGTTTGATATCATCCTTGTGTATTCATTCAAGAATCAACGAATTGGGATTTATTGAAACACCGTACAGACAAGTTGAAAATTCAAAAGTAACTGAAAAGATAGAATATCTTTCCGCTGATAGAGAAGATAGCTTTAGAATCGCACAGGCAAATGCAAAAATTAATGATAAAGGCAGTTTTTTAGATTCAAGAGTGAAAACAAGATTCAAAGGTGATTTTCCTTTATTGAAACCAGATGAAATTGATTACATGGATGTAGCAACTAATCAGATTGTAAGTGCTGCTGCAGCCTTAATTCCATTCTTAGAACATGATGATGCTAACAGAGCACTCATGGGAAGCAATATGCAGAGGCAGGCAGTTCCTCTCTTAAGACCGAAAGCTCCCATTGTAGGTACAGGTTTTGAAGATATTGTTGCCAGAGATTCAAGGTCTATGATTTTAGCTGAAGCTGATGGTACCGTTGAAAATGTCTCCGCAGAAAAAATTAGAGTAAGATATAATATAAGAGAAGACTCTGAGGAGTATCTATTAAACTTTGAAGATAAGAGAACTGTTGAATACAAATTGGTAAAGTTTTTAAGAACAAACCAGGATACATCAATTAATCAAAGACCGATTGTTCATGAAGGTCAAAGGTTTAAAAAAGGTGATGTTCTTGCGGATGGTTCTTCAACAGAAAACGGTGAATTAGCTCTTGGAAGAAACATACTTGTAGCATTTATGCCGTGGAGAGGTTATAATTTTGAGGATGCCATTGTAATTAGTGAGCGTGTGGCTGCAAAGGATATTTATACATCTGTTCACATTGAAGAATTCAGTCTTGAAGTTAGAGATACGAAACGCGGCGAAGAAGAACTTACTAAAGAAATTCCAAATGTGAGTGAGGATGCAACTAAAGATTTAGATGAAAACGGTATTGTAAGAATCGGTGCTGAGGTTAAAGAAGGTGATATTTTGATTGGTAAGGTTACACCTAAAGGAGAAACTGAGCCAACACCTGAGGAAAAATTACTAAGAGCAATTTTTGGTGATAAAGCGGGTGATGTAAAAGATGCCTCATTGAAAGCACCTCCGGGATTAAAAGGAATTGTTATTAATAGAAAACTCTTTTCAAGGAAAACAAGAGATACAGAGAGCAAGCGTGAAGAGAAGCGAAAAATTGATATGTATGAATCAGAAAGAAAAGAGGAAATCAAAGAACTCAATAATAAATTCGCAGAGAAACTGGGAATACTTTTAGATGGAAAGACTTCTTTAGGTATTCGGGATAATAAAGGTAATTTAGTGATTAAGAACGGGGTAACCTTTAAAAGAGAGACATTTTATAATCTCATTAGAAAAAGCGGATTTGATTTGAAAGATTTGGATTATGATGTTGAATGGTCGAATAATAAACGTGCTAATACTTTTATACCCGATATTTTTAAGAATTACAATTATAAATTTAATGAGATTGAAGAGAAATATAAAAGATTAAAAGTAAAAGTAACACTTGGAGATGAATTACAAACCGGTGTTGTAAAATTAGCAAAGGTGTACGTTGCAAAGAAGAGAAAATTATCCGTAGGAGATAAAATGGCTGGAAGACACGGCAACAAAGGTGTGGTTGCAAAGATCGTGCCTCAAGAAGATATGCCTTTCCTGCCCGATGGTACTCCTGTTGATATTGTTTTAAATCCTTTAGGAGTTCCATCAAGAATGAATCTGGGTCAGCTTTACGAAACAGCACTTGGGTGGGCAGGTAAAAAGATAGGATGTAAATTTGCAACTCCAATTTTTGATGGTGCTACTGTTGAAGAGATTCAAGATATACTTGAAAGAGTAAGCTTACCAACCAATTCAAGGTTAGATCTTTATGATGGTAGGACAGGGACTAAATTCGATCAGCAAGTTACAATTGGATACATCTACATGTTAAAATTGTCTCATCTTGTTGATGACAAGATTCATGCAAGATCCATCGGTCCGTATTCTCTAATTACTCAACAACCACTTGGAGGTAAAGCACAATTCGGTGGTCAAAGATTTGGAGAAATGGAGTGCTGGGCATTACAGGGATATGGAGCAGCAAATATTCTGCAAGAAATGCTGACTGTAAAAAGTGATGATGTACAGGGACGAAGTAAAGTATATGAAGCAATAATTAAAGGTGAAAATTTACCAGAGCCGGGTGTTCCTGAATCTTTTAATGTTTTATTAAAAGAATTACAGGGTTTATGTTTAGATGTTAACATTGATTAGATTAGGAACAATACTTTTTATTAAGGTTTAATAAAATAAAAAATAAAAAAAACTAAATAAGAATATGGCATATAAAGCAGAATTAAAAAGGAAACGCTTTTCTAAGGTCACTATTAATTTAGCTTCGACAGATTCTATTATTTCGAGTTCAAATGGTGAGGTTACAAAGCCAGAAACGATAAATTATCGAACTTTCAAACCTGATAAAGATGGTTTGTTTTGTGAAAAGACCTTTGGTCCGGTTAAGGACTGGGAATGTCATTGTGGAAAATATAAAGGTATCAGATATAAAGGAATAGTATGTGATAGATGTGGTGTTGAGATAAACCTTAAAAGTGTAAGAAGAGATAGAATGGGACATATCTCTTTATGCGTTCCTGTTGTTCATATATGGTATTTTAGATCAATGCCTTCTAAGGTTGGATACGTGCTGGGGATTTCCTCGAAAGACTTGGAGAAGATAATATATTATGAAACTTACGTTGTTATAAACCCTGGAAAAACTGATTTTAAAAAATTAGATTTAATAACTGAAGAGGAATACTTAGAAGCGTGCGAAAGCATGAGTGATGCTGAACAGGCGTTTGATGATAAAGACCCCAAAAAATTTGTTGCTGATCAAGGAGGAAGAGCAGTAAAAGAGTTATTGAAGAGGGTAAATATCGAAGAAGAAGTTGGAACTCTAAGATCTGATCTTGCCGTTGTTTCATCCGTATTGAAGAAAGCAGATATTATTAAAAGATTAAGAGTCCTTGAATCTTTCAGAACGAAAGAAGGTGGAAAACCAAACAAACCTGAATGGATGGTTTTAGATGTAATCCCTGTTATACCTCCTGAATTAAGACCTTTAGTCCCTCTCGAAGGAGGAAGGTTTGCAACTAGTGATTTAAACGATCTTTACAGAAGAGTTATAATTAGAAATAACAGATTAAAAAGATTGATAGATATTAAAGCTCCTGAAGTAATTCTTCGAAATGAAATGAGAATGCTTCAAGAAGCTGTTGATGCTTTGTTAGATAACTCGAGAAGGGTAACAGCTGTTAAGTCAGAAAACAGGGCTCTTAAATCATTGTCTGATATTTTAAAAGGGAAACAAGGAAGGTTTAGACAAAATTTATTAGGTAAAAGAGTAGATTATTCCGGCAGGTCAGTTATTGTTGTTGGACCTGAACTTAAATTACATGAGTGTGGAATGCCAAAAGATATAGCACTTGAACTGTTTAAACCTTTTGTAATAAGGCGATTAATTGACAGGGACTATGTTAAGACAGTAAAAAGTGCGAAAAAATTAATTGATAAAAGAACTCCTGAAGTATGGGACATTCTTGAGAACGTTATTAACGGTCACCCGGTTTTGCTGAATCGTGCACCAACACTTCATAGATTAAGTATTCAGGCATTTCAGCCTGTTTTAATTGAAGGCAAGGCAATAACTCTTCATCCATTTGTATGTATTGCGTTCAATGCTGATTTTGACGGTGATCAAATGGCTGTCCATGTTCCGCTTTCGTTCGATGCACAATTAGAAGCATCCATAATGATGCTGCCAACACATAATATTCTTTCACCACAGAATGGAAGCCCGATAATCGTTCCTAACCAGGAATTGATCTTAGGATGTTATTATTTAACTAAAGAACTTGCAAAAGATTTGGGTGAAGGGAAAATCTTTTCTTCTCCTGATGAAGTTATTATTGCATATAATAACAAGATGGTTGGATTGCATGCAAGAATCAAAGTAAGAATTGATGGTAAAATTATTCTGACCACTACAGGACGTGTAATATTTAATCAAATCACTCCTAAAGATATACCATTTATTAATGAACTTTTAAAAAAGAAAAAAGTTATTGAAATTATTGGAATGGTATATAAAAAGGTAGGGAATCAAAAGACTTCAATATTTCTTGACAAGTTGAAAGTGTTAGGGTTTAAATATGCTACGGATGGTGGTTTATCAGTAAACATTGATGACATCGAAGTTCCGGAAACAAAAAAGAATATCATAGAAGAAGCATTAAAGAGAGTTGAATTAATTGAGAAGTCGAAATCAAGAGGAATAATATCTGAAAATGAAAGATATAATAAGGTAATTGATATTTGGACACACGTTCGGGATGCTGTTAAGAATGATCTTATGAATAATCTTAAAGAGTCAAAACAAGGATTTAACTCTTTACATATGATGATAGACTCTGGTGCGAGAGGTTCAGCGGAACAGGTCAGTCAGTTAGCTGGTATGAGAGGATTAATGCAAAAACCTCAGAAATCTCTTACCGGTCAGGCAGGAGAGATCATTGAGAATCCAATTATTGCCAATTTCAAAGAAGGTTTATCAATACTTGAGTACTTCATATCAACACATGGTGCCAGAAAAGGATTAGCTGATACAGCATTGAAAACAGCAGATGCAGGTTACTTAACCAGGAGACTCGTTGATGTGGCTCAGGATGTTATTATTAATGAGAAAGATTGCGGTACTATCAGAGGAGTAATAACCGAAGCTTTAAAAGAAGGTGAGGATGTAAAAGAATCTTTAGCTGAAAGAATTCTTGGAAGAGTAACTGTTAATGATATTGTTGACCCATTAACGAAAAAAATTATTTTAAAAGCCGGCGAAAATATAACAGAAGAAAAAGCTGATA
>JADHVP010000064.1 GCA_016783945.1 Ignavibacteria bacterium | reverse complement strand
ACGAAGAAGACTCAACAAATCTTCTACTGAGTGATTATGTATCTCTAATTTTCTCATCTTTGCTCCTTTTAAGTTTTAGCAAAGATAACTAAAATATATTTAATATTGTATTGTTATATATTAGACTTTATATAATAATGATCAATGGTATGCGGTCAAAACGAAAATTTCTTCTCTTACCTCTACAAACAGCATACAAGCCTGGGTCAATGGCACTCTTTATGTTGATGAGACTGATGCAGATTTAAGCTATACTGGTCTTGCTATTATAACACACGACCATGATTGGGAGGATTTCAATTATGATATCTATTATCGTAACTTAAAAGTGAATATTCCTTTCGATGGAGAAATGGATGAATTGAGAATCTGGAATGTTGCATTGACTTCCTCACAGATCAATCAAATGAAAAACATGGAAATTAATCAAAGTTATGTTGACAGTAGTGTTCCTGGTGTTTCATGGGGTAACCTCGCAGCTTATTACCAATTCAATGAGACTTCCGGTACAAATTTATCCGACGCATCATCAAACAGCAACGATGGAACTCTTTATAATTTTTCAGTACCAAGTTGTTGGGTTCTGTCTGATGCTCCTTTACCGGTAGAACTTACTTCATTCACTTGTACTGTTAACAACAGAGATGTTAAACTTAACTGGTCAACTGCCAGTGAGCTAAATAATGCAGGATTTGAAGTTGAACGTAAACCTGCAGGCGATGGAGCTATGTGGACTAAAATTGGATTCGTACAAGGTAACGGCACTACTAACGAGCCTAAGAATTATTCTTTCGAAGATAAGAAGCTTAACACAGGAAAATATGATTATAGATTAAGACAAATAGATTACAATAATAAAGAGACTGTGTTTAATTTGAATAATACTGTTGAAGTTGGTATACCTAAAAAATTGGAATTATCACAAAATTACCCAAACCCGTTCAACCCGTTAACAAAAATAGATTATAATATTACATACATTAGCAAAGTTACACTAAAGGTATTTGACATCACCGGGCGTGAGATTTCCTCACTCGTAAATGAAACACAGAAAGCCGGATATTACACGGTTCAATTTAACGCTTCTGAATACTCAAGCGGAACGTATTTCTATCGATTAACAACCGAAGGCGGAAAGGAAAATTTTATGATGACAAAAAGAATGATTCTGATAAAATAGTAGAATATCATAAATAGCATCAAAACTATCAAAGGCAGGTTTTCATCATTTCCTGCCTTTTTTGTTATGAAAATTTTTCGTTTGGTGTAAGGAATAAAAGAATTAATTTCGGATTTCGTTACATTCTAAATTTCATTCTCCATTGACATAATCAACTTCTGCCTGAAATCCTCACTTTCCCATTTTCTTAGAATATCGCACAACTCTTCAAAATTTTGTTTCCTGTCTGTGTTAAGTTTTCTGATAAATTCCAGTAGAGCAACAGTTGGTATTTTTTGCAGTTTATTTACAAAATTTGAATTGTAAATATTAATCTCCTCCATATATTCTTTTAATACAGGTATCAGAACATCAATATCATGTATCGTTCCAATCCTCTCAACAAAAGACTTCACTGCCTTAAAATTCTTTCTGAAATCTTCCGCAAAAATATTCTGATATGTTTCTAAAGCATACCTCAATGGTTTTGTTTGAATTCTCATCCTGTGAAGTTCCTCTTTTCTTCCCGGATGACCTACTACACTATTTTTATATTCCATAACCCTGTCATACATTGCAGGTATAATCATATATGCATAATCACGAAAACTTTTATCATAGTCAGTATCCGTTGTACTGCTCATTTCAGGATTTAGCAGGTTATCGTCCATGAATTTCAATAATTGAACTTCATGCGTTGCAAAATCCTTCAACATTTCATTTTCAGAAATTATCTTTCTCTCATATAAATTTTGTTTTTTTATTCTCGCTAACAGCAAAAATAAAATTCGCTTGTCTTCTACAGTACTCTTATTAATATGGTTTATAATATAACCAATCGTAACATCGAGCTCGCGAACCTTTCCAAGCAATTTAACAACACCTCTCACACGGGTATAATGTTTTTTGTACTCCTTTTTAAGGAAGAGTCCTTTGAATATTTTAAAAACTGCCTGCAGCCTTCGCGCAGATACACGCATATCATGAAGAGCCTCGACATCTTCTTCCTCAAAAACCCTGTCTGTATAAGAATATAATTTGGTTATCCTTGCATTAAAGATAATCGATAAACACTCTAACAGATTTTTCTTCGGATCAAATATTTCTTGTTGAGAAACTTTTACCATGATTCTATTTGTCCTTAACAACCGTTTCCCATGTGACTTCGCATCCTGACTTTTTCAGCATAGCAGATATACCACAATATTTTTCCTGTGACAAATTAACTGCATGATCGAGTTCTTCGATTTTCGAATCCGGACTAATCAGTTCATACACTAACTTAACATTTGTATAGACTTTCGGATGTTCCTCGGCACGCTCAGCTTCAAGATATATATTGAAACCATCAATTGTCTTTCGTCTTTTACGAATCATCGATAAAACGTCCATAGCGGTACATCCGCCAAGTGCCTGAAGCATTACCTCCATAGGGGTAGGAGCAGATTCTTCTCCTCCAAATTTCGGGTGAGAATCGAAATAAGTCGTCAAACCTTTTTCGTTCATACCAACAAGACGCATTCCGTTTTCTAATTTTACTGTTGCTTTCATAATAATATTGATTTAATTAAATATTTTCTTATAGATTCATATATTATGCCTTCTTCCCTTGCGGAAAAGCGTTCCATATTTTTTTTGTTAAAAAGATTGCAAGTATTGCGAATGGTATCAAAAACACTGGCCAATAATTCCAGTTCCACGTAGTAATAAATCCTAACGATAGCGATTGGACACCGGTTCCAAGATAAACAAGACCATCAATTAAGCCAACAGCTGTCGCAGCAGCTTTCCTGCCACCAAAATCCATCGTTGCAGTACCGCTCAACATTCCATGCGTTCCTATAACAGCAACAGATATCAACGCTACAAACAATGCTAATCCATATGGATTTCCCCATAAGGTAAATATCATTCCTATAATTGAGATTATAATAACGAAATATAGTATACCCGCAACCGGTGCACGACGTGAGCCAAAAAGACGATCAGACATCCAGCCCGCTAACATACCACCGGATGCACCTGCAATCATTAATATCAAACCCCAATTTTTCAAAAGTAAAGTCCATGTATCTGCTAAATCCGGAGCTAAAGCAATTCTTTCTTTTGCAAAGATCGGGAACCAATGCATAACTCCGTTACGTATCACTCCTGTGCAGAACTCGATAAACCCAACAGTTAAAATAACTTTATTGGTAAATATTCTTTTTAGAATATCGGATAACTTAAAAGCTGTTTCTTCTTCGCCAGAAGAAGCATCTCCCGTATTAAAATCTTCATATCCTGCTTGTTTGGGAGAATCCTGTAAAGTGAAAATATCAATAATAATCCAGAACAATAAAATAAGTGCCGGTATTATAAACACATACCAGTAACTTGGGTTATCCGGATTCATTCCTTCAGTAAAATCAACAATTGCCTGACTCCAATCGAAGGCAAAATACAAACCTAATGATATAAGAACTCCGAATATCCCCCCGAAAACACCTCTTTCCCGCACATGGAACCAGGCAGAATTAACTTTAACAATTGCCACAGCACCATAGCTTTGAAAATACATGTTCATCGAATATAAAACTGAAAATGCAACTGTTAAATTAATCGACCATCCCAACTGTAATATTCCATACAGTACAACACCCATAAGAGCGTTCATCAAGGCAGAACCGCCCGCCCCAATGAGTATTGCTTTTTTCCCTCCAATCTTGTCAGTAAGAGGACCATTTATAAGAAATGAGAATGCATAAGTGATCGTTCCGACAGCGAATATTATCCCGAATGCTTCCTTCGTCATTAAGTCGCCAAGCGCATTCTTTGACACCGTAAGGTTATACCTTGCCATATAAAGAAATGCATACGTTAGTCCAAGAGGCAGCCAGTTAAAAGCCCTTCTTCTTCTGTATGCAGCTGAGTGAACAGGTTTTGTTATTGTTGGTTCCATACGCTATTTGTGTTTATTTATATAATATTTACTTGTGAGTTTTTTTAATATGAACAGCTAACCAAATGCAAATAGGGTTAGTCGAAGTTTTTTCAACTCTGTGTTTTAAATCAGAAGGAATAAAAATATAATCCCCTTTGTTTAAAGTTAGCCTCTTTCCATCCTCAAACGATAGTTCTGAACTTCCCTGCAATAAAATCACCCATTCATCTTTATCCTGCTGCAACCACTGACCTTCAGGAGTTCTCTGACCGGATGATAATATTCTTTCTATTACAACATCACCATTACTTAAAATACTTTCAAACAATTCCTGCTCAATGGGATATTCCCCTGATATTTTGTAAATGTTTTTAGAATTCATTAAGCTTCTTTTACCAAATCAAGATATACTCCATACCTTAGCCCTTTTGTAGAAACGAAAATTTCATTTGACTTTAGAAAGGTCATAATCTGTAATAGTATAAGAATACCGGAAGTGATGATATCACTTCTTCCTTTCATATAATCCCCGATATTCAAAATTTCTTCGTTCGATAATTTAATAAGCCTATTAAAAATATTTAGAATATCATTATGAACTAAAACTGTCTTGTGAATCCTTTCAGGTTCAAACTTTTTTAAACCCATTTTAATCGCAGAAAGAGTTGTAAGGGTTCCTGCTACACCAATTAGACTTTTCTTATACAAACCAGCAACATCTAAACTTTTAAAATTTTCATTTACGAAATTCTTTGCAGAATTAATTTCTTTCTCTGATGGTTTTTCACTTAAAAACCTTTCCTTAATGCGAAGCGAACCTATATTCATACTTACTTTATAATGATGTCCTTCTTCTTTGTAAGATACCTCGGTACTACCTCCTCCGATATCTATCACTGCATACTCTTCTTTATTTTCAAAATCAAAAACAGCTCCGTTATAACTCAATATTGATTCTTCTTCTCCAGAGAGAATTTTTATTCCAATACCTGTTTTCTCCTTCACATAATTAATAAATTCGCTGCTGTTTGAAGAATCCCTTAAGAAACTTGTTCCGATTGCAATGATAGCATCTGTTCCACAGGCATCAGAAATTTCCGTATATGTTTTTAACACCGTTAAAACACGTTCAAAAGCATCTCTTGAAATATTTTTTTGACTATCTACACCTTTGCCCAGACGGGGAATTTCCTGTTTTTCGGTTATCGAAATTACTTTACCATCCTGAAATTCGGCTATAAGTAAAAGACAAGTATTAGTACCGATATCAATTATTGCATACTTATTCTTCTTCTTTGAGAGCATAATTCCCCAGCCAATCAGTTTTAGAATATTTCTCAATTAAGAATGTTCGGAGCTTTTTCAGTTTTACAAATTCTTTTTCACGGAAATAAATTTTTATCGAACCTTCTTCTTCTATGATGTTTTTAATACCATTATGATAAAGAGCATTGAAAACTGTAGCGTAATTCTCATCAGTCGGTAATACTTGCATTTCTTTGTAATGCTTAGTCATCGTTGAATACATTGCCTTGAGCAGATTCAAGTGTATTCTTCATAAGCATAGCAATTGTCATTGGTCCGACACCACCCGGGACGGGGGTTATTTTAGAACACTTATCATAACAATCTTCATAATCAACGTCGCCTGTTAACCTGTAACCCGTTTTTTTTGTATTATCTTCAACACGATTCATTCCTACATCTATTATTACACAGCTATCTTGTATCATATCTCCCTTTAAAAAATTTGCCTTTCCCATAGCCACGATAATAATATCAGCATTTAAAGTATAAGACTTAATGTCTTTAGTTGCACTATGACACACCGTAACTGTAGAGTTAAATTTCTTTTTAAGTAGAAGATTTGCCATCGGCTTGCCTACAATATTACTCCTGCCAATAACAACTACATTCTTTCCGGTAGTATCGACGTTGCTTCTCTTTAGAAGTTCTGTAATGCCATAAGGTGTACAGGGTGTAAATGATTTTGCACCTGTTACTAACCTTCCGACGTTCTGAGGATGAAATCCATCAACATCTTTCTTAAAATTAATTGCCTCAATTATTTTTAATTCGTTAATGTGTTTGGGTAACGGAAGTTGTACTAAAATGCCATGAATGTTTTTATCTTCGTTGAATTCATCAATCTGCTTAAGAAGAATATCTTCTGTAGTATCTTCAGGGAGGGTTTTAGTAATAGAGTAAAAACCTAATTGTTCACAAGCTTTGCCTTTACTGTTAACATAGACTTTTGAGGCGGGATCTTCTCCAACAAGAATAAAAGCTAAACCGGGTGTGATTCCTTTTTCATGTTTTAATTTTTCTACATCAACTTTTATCTCTTCTTTAATTTGGGATGAAATTAATTTACCATCAATAATCTTGCTATCATTCATTTTGTATTAAATCGAATAAAATTTTCTATACTAAATATAAAACCCTTTTGCTGATGAAAAGAATATCTTTATTTGTTCTTTATCGGTCCATACGCATCTCTGATAAACGCATCTAAATAACCTCTGGATTTTACTATCTCTAAGATCTTCTTAGCTTCTTGTATATCAGTATATTCCCCGACAAACAACCTGTATACTCCATCTGCAAACAATTTAACCTGAACAGGCGAACCTAATTTTTCTCTGGAGATTGTTGCATACTCATCAGCTTTATCCTTGTTCACAAAAGCTCCTATTTGGACATACAACGTGGAATCTTCAATATCTTTCACTTCCTTATATACAGTATCTATAATACCAATCCTAACAAGTTCTTCATCTTCACAATATTCTTCGCTAGAACCTCCACAGGAGCCTAAAATAAATGAAAAAAGCAAAACAATACATATATAGAATTTATTGTTGAAATTTTTCATATCATTTATTTTAATTAATAAATTATTTTACTTTTTCTTGTTTTAAAAAAATTCATTTAGAAAATAATTGGCTGTAGATACTCAAACCAACTGATTTTAAATCATTTCCCACATAATTGAAAGATCCGAATATAAGCCTTATAAGTTCAGCTTTTACATAAAATATTTAACACGAAAATTAAAAAACAATGAGTTTTCAATTTGCATTGTTGACGAAAGCATCCTCGAAACCTTTAGACTTAACAAAATCTAAATATGCATTAGCCCTGTCTGAATCATCAAATTTTCCTACTGTAATTTTATAGATACCTTTAGTAAATTTCACATCAACCATTGTGTTTAATCTTTCCCTGGCATCTATTACGTACTGGTCTGCATTATCTTTATTTACAAATGCAGCAAGCTGAACTGTAAGGTTCAGTTTAATAGATTCAACTTTTTTTAATTCCGTTTTAATTGTGTCAGTTCTTACAACAACTGTATCCACAACAACTACAAGACCATCATCCCATTCCTTACTATCATCGGATGATGTACAGGCAGAAAATATAAAAGTTGAGCTAATCGACAATAAAACGAAATAATTTAGTGATATTTTCATTTCTATATTATTTGGTTTATTTTAAATGTTTATCTAGAAATTTAATTTTCTCTTTAAAAACACTTATTTGATTCGATACTTTACTAAAACCATGACCTTCATCCTCTAACAAAATGTATTCAACCGGTTTATTCATGGATTTTAGTTTCTTAACAATTTGAGCTGATTCTGCTTCAACAACTCTGATATCATGTCTCCCCTGAATCACAAGCAATGGGCATTTTATTTTCTCTACAAAGTTAATAGGTGACCTTTCTTTAAGCAATGCTTTATCTTTAACAGGATCTCCAACCAACCTGTCCGTACCTTTTTTCCAATGCTCTGGAATTGAATTCAAAAAAGTAAATAAATTCGATGGACCAAAAATATCAACTGCACATTTCCAAATACCTGGTGCTTTGGTTATGCAGGTTAAAGTCATGAATCCTCCAAAAGAACCACCGACAATTCCAATTCTTTTATTATCAACATAACCTGATTTTTTTAAATAATCAACACTACCTAATACATCTCTAAATTCCGCTCCTCCCCAGTCTTTATAAATCATCTTTTGAAACTTCTTCCCATAACCGAAACTCCCCCTGAAATTAGGAGCAATAACAATGTAACCAGCGTTTGTGATTACCTGTAAATACTTACTGAAGTTATGCATCTCCTGCCATTCGGGTCCTCCATGAGGCCAAACAATTGCCGGATTTTTCCTGTTTTTCTTTAAACCATTAGGAACATAAAGTAATGCATGTATTTTTAAACCATCAAAACTATTATAGAAAACATCTATCGGTTTTGTAAAGGATTCTTTCGTTATACCTGCAACAAGAGAATAAGTTCTCTGTTTATTAATACTACGCCTTATGTCATAAACAAAAATATCCGATGGTGTCAAAGGGTTGTCAAACATGTTGACTATCTTGCTATCATCTTTTGTAAATCTCATAGCCAGATAGTTTCCCTTAGGTAATTTTAATCTATGAATCCTTCCTGATTTCAAATCTTTGAGTTTTGGTGTGTTACTCCCGTTCTTATTAACAGTATATAAAAGATATTTGAAATTCTTTGAAATAGTAAAATTAGTAATGTCCCAGTTTTCTTTTATATACCATTCAGATTTTTTCTTTTTTATATCATAGAATTTTATTCCTTTATAATCTCTTCCATCATCTGAAATATAATAGAATCCATTGTTACTTTTATTAAACTTAGTATTCATGTTTGTAACATCTTCATCTATATTATGCTCCGTTACATTAATCATCTTCTTTGTCTTTGTATCATAAAGAAATATATCCTGGTTGATATTACCATACATAGTCAAAAAAGTTACATACCTTTCATTACTGCTCCAGGATTCGCCATGAGTAGGGTATTGACCTCCGAATTTTTTTACAAGTTTATTTCTGCCTGTCCGAAGGTCTTTTATATAAACATCAAAATTATACTTCAATCTTTTGTTTGTTGAAAACAAAAACTTATCACCTTTTTTATTAAAACTATGATAAAAACATTGGGACTCTTCAAAACCCTTTGTCAGGTGTTCAATATTTCCATTCTTCAAATCAAGTTTATATACTTGTAATTGTTCATCACCTTTATTATCACTTAAAAAGAGCAATTCATTTTTTTTCGGATTGTGAACTATTCCCTTTATAGCCTCATTCCATATCGATATCTGGTTCGTACAACCTTTACCATCCATCTGAACTGACCAAATCTGCGGTGAACCGGTAGTATTTGTTATGTAATAAATCTTCTTATCATCATGAGATAATGTAAATCCCAATGTTGATCTTATTGCAAAGAAACTCTCCACAGGTATTCGCTTTACTCCGCTACTTTCGTTTTTCATTAACCGTTTGATTTTAATATCCTAAAAATAATTAAAATAAAACAAAGATATATTATTTTTTTCAGAATTTTTAGTCATTTGTATTCACTATCCTTTTACACAATTGATAATTTAAATTCCTCACCTAATTAGTTATATTTAGTTTATTAAATATTTGGTCTATGAACAAACTAAGAACTTTTCTTGAAAGCTTTCCGATGAGTGTTGACGAATTCGACACAAAAGAGAGGGCATCTGTTTTAGCTTCGAGAAGTATCAAATCCGATAGCAAACTTTGGGCTCTTAAGACTGCAATTTCAATGTTAGATCTTACAACTCTCGAAGGTAAGGATTCCAAGGATAAAGTATTTGCAATGTGTCAAAAAGCTAAACAACCTATGCCCGGCAACGATTCAATACCTCATGTTGCTGCGGTATGCGTTTATCCACGATTAATCAAGTTTGCAAAAGATGCAGTAGAGACTTCAGATGTTAAAGTCGCTTCTGTCGCGTCAGCATTTCCATCAGGTCAGTATCCATTAAAATTAAAATTAGAAGATGTGAGAAAATGTATTAACTATGGTGCTGATGAAATCGATATGGTCATCTCGAGGGGAGAATTCCTTTCAGGGAATTATGAATATGTTTTTTACGAAATCAAACAAATTAAAGAAGCATGCATCGACACTTCTAATTCGTTGAAAACAAATAATGGTTCAATAAAAAATATTCATTTAAAAGTTATATTAGAAACAGGTGAACTCGAAACATTTGATAATGTAAGAAAGGCTAGCTTCATTGCTATGTTCGCAGGTGCTGATTTTATCAAAACGTCAACTGGTAAAGTTCAACCTGCTGCAACTCTTCCTGTAACTCTTGTAATGTTAGAAGCAATACGTGATTATTATAATGAAACAGGAATTAAAATAGGGATGAAACCCGCAGGTGGAATTAAAACTGCAAAAGATGCCATTAACTATCTCGTTCTGGTTAATGAAACTATAGGCGAAGAATGGTTAACTCCTTCTCTCTTTAGACTTGGTGCAAGCTCTGTACTTAATGATTTACTCAAACAAATTCAAAAACAAAAGACAGGTTATTACCAAAGTGCCGATTATTTTACAAATGATTAAATTTTCTAAATTATCATGAAAGTCAAACAAATAACTAAAAGCAAACCCTCTACAAAAGGAATGGAAAACTTAAAAGCAAAAAACAATTTACCAAAATGGGAATACTCAAAAACTATTGAAGATTCGAAACACATTAATCTGAAAGATGAGTATGATCTGTTTGTTAATGGAAAACTGGTAAAGACAAAAACATACTTTGAGACTGTCAATCCAGCGACTGAAGAAGTATTGGCAAAAGCAGCTTATGCTTCTAAGGAGGATATAGATAATGCTGTTCTTTCAGCTGAAAAAGCTTTTAATGTTTGGAGAAAAGTTACTCCTAAAGAAAAAGGTAAATACATTTTTCGTATTGCGAGAATTCTACAGGAGAAAGCAAGAGAGTTTGCTGTAATAGAAACGATGGATGGAGGGAAACCAATTCGTGAATCAAAATCAATCGACATCCCTCTTTCAATTGCTCACTTTTTTTACTATGCGGGTTGGGCGGATAAGTTAAGCTTTGCATTCCCTGATAAAAATGTGAAACCAATCGGGGTTGTAGGTCAAATAATTCCATGGAACTTCCCGCTGATGATGGCAGCATGGAAAATAGCTCCTGCACTTGCTTGCGGTAATACAATCGTTATTAAATCTGCAGAGACAACCCCTCTTACACTTTATAAACTTGCCGAAGTAATCCAGGAAGCAGAGTTACCGGATGGAGTTGTTAACATTGTCTCAGGAGATGGTGCAACAGGTTCTCATATTGTTAACCATCCCAAAGTAAGAAAAATAGCATTTACAGGCTCTACTGAAGTCGGTAAAATTATTATGAAAGCAACAGCGGGAACTGATAAAAAACTAACACTCGAACTTGGTGGCAAAGCAGCTAACATAATTTTTGAAGATGCTCCAATTGACGCAGCTATTGAAGGAATAATAAATGGAATTTATTTTAACCAGGGTCATGTATGCTGCGCAGGTTCAAGATTGCTCGTACAGGAAAGTATTAGAGACATAGTTATAAATAAATTAAAGTACAGAATGAAAAACTTAAGAGTGGGTGACCCCCTCGATAAGAATACAGATGTAGGTGCTATTAATTCAAAAATGCAATTGAATAAGATAAAGGAATTAGTAAAATCAGGAATCGATGAGGGTGCTAACATTTATCAATGTGACTGCAAACTTCCCAAAAAAGGATTTTGGTTTAAACCGACATTTTTCTCTAACGTTGCTCAATCACATCGAATTGCCAACGAAGAAGTATTTGGTCCTGTCCTGTCGATATTAACATTTAGAACTCCGGAGGAAGCTGTCGTAAAAGCAAATAATACTTTTTATGGTCTCTCTGCGGGAGTGTGGACTTCTAAAGGTTCGAAAGTCTTCAATATCCTGAGTAAAATAAAAGCCGGTGTAATTTGGGCTAACACTTTTAATAAATTCAATCCAGCATCTCCATTCGGTGGATATAAAGAAAGCGGTTTTGGAAGAGAAGGTGGAAAGCATGGATTGGAGGCATATGTTGATTAATCTCTCTCTATAAAACAAATTTAAGATATGAAATTTTTATTTGAAAACTCATATCACATTTATAATAGAGGAAACAATAAGAATAATATTTTCTTTAACAGTGAAAATTATTTTTACTTTATTTACAAAATCCGTAAACATTTACTACCCCATTGCAGTATATTAGCTTACTGCTTAATGCCAAACCATTTTCATTTTTTGATTTTTGTTGATCGCAATATCGGTGGCACGGATTCCAACCGTGCCACCGATCACCCAATTAGTAAAGGGCTTAGAATTTTGCTTAGTTCTTATTCACAAGCAATAAATATTCAGCAAAAAAGGACGGGAAATCTATTTCAACAAAACACAAAAATCAAATGTATTTCAGATATTTTGTGTGATAATATTTCTAATAACTATTATGATTATATTTGTTTCAATTATATACATCAGAATCCACTCAAAGCAAAATTGGTTCAGAGAATTGAAGATTGGGAATTTTCTTCATTTAGAGACTACATTGGATTAAGAAAAGGAACGCTTTGCAATTTGAATCTTGCATTTAATATAATTACAAATTTAGAAAAAGAGAATCTTTATAAAATGTCTTATGAAAGTTTAACAGAAGAAGATGTTAATAAGATTTTTTAAAGCACACCGATGGCACGGATTCTAACCGTGCCACCGATCACCCAATGTTAATTTAACTTTTAAAATTATCACTATGAAAAATATATTAACAATATCGATTATCTTATTCGCACTATCAAGTATTTCCTTTTCCCAACCCGACAAAGAGGAAGCAGAAAGAATTGCTCTGCAAGGAGTTGAAAAATGCGATCATGGTTTTTATGATGAAGCTATCAGGCTTTTCGATGAAGCTTTATTGCTTGATTCAGGAAATTTTGTTTACATTTACGAAAAAGGTTATGCTTATTATATGAAAAAGGATTTTCAAACTTCTATTGATATTATTGAACCGCTTTTAAACGAAGATAATTCAATCGATCAATTTTATCAACTTGTCGGCAACAGTTACGACAACCTTGGTCAGGATGAAAAAGCATTACAGGTTTATAACGAAGGGATTGAAAAATTTCCTAATTCCGGAAAATTATTTCTTGAGAGAGGTAATTTTTACTATCAGAATGATAACGAATGGAATGCAGTCGACGAATGGGAAAAGGGAATAGAGGTCGATCCATATTTCTCATCAAACTATTACAACCTGACATTGTTTTTTTCGGAAACTGAAGAAGAGATATGGGCTTTACTATACGGAGAAATATTCATGAATCTTGAAAAGAACACAGAAAGGACTTATGAAATAAGCAAGCTTCTGTATGATACTTATTCTAATACTATCAGGATAATAGACGAGAATGAAATTTCAGTAAGTATAACGAAGAACGTGGTATACATAGAGCCTGGAAAACCAAGTGTAGATAAAGAAAGATTCGAAATGTATTATGAAATTGCAGTAGCTGAATCTTCTATACCATTAATTAAAGGTTTTAATTTGAAAAACCTCTACAAAACAAGAAAGAACTTCCTGAAGTATTGGTATGATAATAGATTAAACAAGGACTTCTCAAACTCACTTATTAACTGGCAGAAAGAAGTTTTAGATAAAGGCTTTTTCAAAATTTATAACTATTGGCTTCTAAGCCTGGGAAGAGTAAATGAATTCGAAGAGTGGGTAAGCAAAAACGAAAATGAATTTGACAAATTTGCAGAGTGGTTTGTCAACAATAATATTAAACTACTCAAATCTACAAAGTATTCGAGAATGCATTATCACAATTAAAGTTTTGCGATGGTTATTCCAAAGATACCATCCTGTCGCACGAATTAAAAACTTGATACAGTTCTTCTTTTCTAAAATTATATTTTCACTTTCATTCTCGCATCTAATATTTTACACTTATCTATATCAGCAGAAAAAATAAAAGGATTAAAATCAATTTCTATAAATTCTGGAAAATCCTGAATCAGTTGAGAAAGTCGAAGGAGGTTCTCTTTTACAAAATTAACATCAATCGGGGGATTGCCTCTCACACCTTTTAATAACTCATAACTCTTTATAGATTTTATCAGACTTTCCGCTTCAGTATCAGTAATCGGAAGAAGCTTGAACTTTACATCCTCAAAAACCTCAACTAAAGTTCCACCAAGACCGAACATTATGAGATGATCTGCTGTCACATCTTTAAAAACGCCCATGATAGTCTCAACTTCTCCCCGTATATATGGCTGTACTAAAAATCCTTCAAGCTTAGAATATAATCCTTTAACTTTTAATTTTTTTACGATCTTTTCTTCGGAAGAGATAAGTTCATCATCATCATGTATATTAACAGCAACTCCACCAATATCAGATTTATGAATTAACTCCTTACCCGTAACTTTCGAAACCAATGGATACCCGATTTTTTTTGCTATCTCTAAAGATGCCTCTACATCTTTTGCAAAATAGGAATCCACCACAGGAAATTTGTAACTTCGCAGAATTCTATTTACATCGTTGGAGTCGAGATAGAATTCCCCTTTTCTTGATTGAGTGTTTAATACTTTCTTAACTGCACTTTTATTCACCTTAAAGTTTAGATAATTACCAATAGGTTCCTTTTGCCAGGATTGATAAGATAACATCTCTGCAACTGCTCTTGCAGCAATTTCCGGATAACGATATATTGGTGGATGTCCCGGATCTTTTTCTCTAATTACAGGAAACACATCATCCTGAGACATCAAAACCAACATTACTGTCTTTTTCGATTTCTTAGCAGCCTTACAAATTGATAATGCAATTTCAACTGTATCCAGCATTAAAGGAGGTCCAAGTATTACTATTAACGCATCGATATTCTTATCAGAGAGCATATGATGAGTAGCTTTACCCCACATTTCTGCTGTTGCTGGTGGTAAAAGGTCGACCGGGTTGCGTACTGAAGCTTCAGGAAAAGCATACTGACGAATCTTTGCTTGAGTTGATAAAGTTAGCTCAGGTATTTTAAGACCAACCTTCTCACTTTCATCCACTGTTAATATAGCGGGACCGCCTGCATTGGTTAAAACACCTATTCTGTTTCCTTTCGGGAGGTTCGCTCTTTCGAAAGCTTTTGCAAGATCGAACATCTCATCGACAGTGTTAACCCTGATAACTCCTCCTTGCTCTAAAAGTGCATCAACAA
>JADHVP010000012.1 GCA_016783945.1 Ignavibacteria bacterium | reverse complement strand
TCGTCTTCTTTCTTTTCGATTGGCTCGTCTTCTTTCTTTTCGATTGGCTCGTCTTCTTTCTTTTCGATTGGCTCGTCTTCTTTCTTTTCGATTGGCTCGTCTTCTTTCTTTTCGATTGGCTCGTCTTCTTTCTTTTCCGGTTCAACCTTCACGGTTTCTTCAGTTTTCTCAAGTGTCTCATTTATATCTTTAACTTCGGTTTTCTCATCAACATTTTTTTCTTCTGATTTAACCTCGACTTTTTCATCAACCTTTTTTTCATCGACAGGTTCTTTTATTTCCGTGTCTGCAGGTTCTTCAATTTTTTCAGTAATTGGTTTTATATCAGTCTCTGCAGATTTTTTCTCGAAGGTTTTAATTGCAGGGGGTTTGTTCGCAAGTGGAACATCTTCCCCGATTATATCCTCCAATTTAAAATCAATCTGTTCTGATTCAAAGCTTCTTGTCTTTTCCTTAATATCATTTGCTGTAAATTTTCTCGGAAGTTTATATTTAGCAATGTATTCATCGATTTCTGATTGATCTTTGTCTTTAAAGTATTCGATAACCGAAAGGACAATTTTTTTATTGCTTTTATCAAACTCGATCAATTCTGTTTTTAAAGTATCGCCAAAATTAAAATGTTCTCCGAAATTTCTTATAGGAGCAACCGCAAGCTGAGATGCCGGGATAAAAGAGTCGACTAAGTCAGGTAATTCAACTATGATCCCTTTTTCAATTGGTTTTATTACTTTACACTCGGTTTCAAAACCCATTTTATATTTTTCTTCTAACTTATCCCATGGATTGTCGAAAAGTTGTTTGTGACCTAATGATATTCTTTGATTAGCAACGTCAACTCCCAATATAACGACTTCTAAATCATCACCCATTTTAATGAAATCATTTACATCAAGAATCTTCTTTGTCCACGAAAGGTCTGAGATATGAACTAAACCGTCAACCCCTTCTTCCAGCTCGACAAAGACACCAAAGTTAGTAATGTTGCATACTTTTCCTTTTTGCTTTGTCCCGACAGGAAACCTTTCAAGCAAGCTTTGCCATGGGTTGGGAGTAAGCTGTTTCATTCCGAGTGATAGTTTTCTGTTCTCTAAATCTATGTTTAAAATCTGGGCTTCAACTACTTGTCCCATTGTAACCATTTGGCTTGGATTTGTTATGTGCTGTGTCCATGACATTTCACTGATATGAATTAAACCCTCAATGCCTTTTTCTATTTCAATAAAAGCTCCGTATTCAGTAAGCGAGACAACCTTGCCCGAAACTTTATCACCGATATTAAATTTTTCTTCGATGTTATCCCATGGGTGAGGCTGAAGTTGTTTCAATCCTAAATATACTCGTTGCTTTTCTTCATCGAATTCGATTACATAAACTCTTATTTTCTGATCCAGTTTAACTACATCACTCGGGTGGTTAATTCTGCCCCATGAAAGGTCAGTGATATGAATTAATCCATCCAATCCTCCAAGATCAACAAACACTCCAAAATCCGTGATTGCTTTTACGTTCGCGTCTAATGTAATTCCCTTTTTAATTGTCCGAAGAAGTTCTTCACGTTGTCCTGCCATCGATTCTTCGATAAGAATTTTATGTGATACAATAATATTTTCAATCTGGTTGTTTATTTTTATAACTTTGAAGTCAAGTGTCTTACCGACATATTCATCGTAATCCCTGATGGGTTTAGTATCGATTTGAGAGCCGGGAAGGAATGCGGTTAAACCGTTCAGGTCAACTACAAATCCTCCTTTTATTCTTCTTATACATTTTCCTTGTACTATTGTGCTGTTCTTTTGTGCTTCAACAATGTTGTCCCACATTTTGATGGAATCAGCTTTCTTTTTAGAAAGTATAAGCTGTCCTTCTTTATCTTCAATCTTTTCTAAGAATATTTCAATTTCATTACCTACGACGAGTTCTTCCTGATTGGAGAACTCATTTATTGATACCCTGCCATCTGATTTTGAGCCTATATCTATTAACACATCTTCGCCGTGTATTGCGACAATCTTACCTTTAACAAGTTCATTTTCCTTTATGACGTTGAAAGTTTTTTCATACAACTTTAACATTGTTTGAAATTCTTCGTCGTCATAATCCGGGTTTATGAATTTAGGGACCTTAGATTTTTCCTCGTTAGAGTTTTTTGTTTCCTTTGTAGCAATTTCGTTTTCTACGGTTTTATTATCTTCGTCATTTGATATTTCAGAATCTAATTGAGAAGTTTCTAATTCATTTGTCATTAAAATTTATCTCCTGGTTTTCTGTAATGAAACAGAATTTTTCCTTTGATTAAGTAAAATCCAGTTATCAAAGGTTTAAGTTATTAAAAGCCCATTCAAAGTTTTTACTCATGAACGGGAGTAAATTAAAAAAATTAATAAGTATTTGAAATTATTTTTCTGTATAAACAATCTATTTGTTCTTCAATTATCATATGAGTTGTGTCTATTTCTATCGCATCTTTAGCTTTTTTAAGTGGACTAAAAGTCCTTTTCATATCCATTTCATCTCTTTTTTTTAACTCTTTTATTATTTTGTCAATTGGGATATTATACCCCATATCTAAAAACTCTTCTTGTCTTCTTGAAGCTCTCGTGTTAAGATCGCAAATTAAAAAAAACTTAAAATCCGCATCAGGGAAAACGACTGTACCTATGTCCTTTCCATCCATGATTAAACTTTCATCCTCTGCAACTTTTCTCTGTTTATCAACAAGTGAGTTTCTCAGTTCTTTGATTTTACTAACACTACTTACCTTATTCATCACTTCTAACGATTTTATTTCTTTCGTAATATCAATTCCGTTCATAAAAACTTTGTTATTACTGTACTCAAATTTAGAATCATTTGCTATTTCAATTATTTTCTTTAGTTCGTTAGGTTTAATATCACTTTTAAGTATAACATGTGTGATACCTCTGTACATTGTTCCGCTGTCAATATAGCGGATGTTCATTCTTTCTCCTAATAGTCTTGCAGTTGTACTTTTACCAGTCCCCGACGGTCCATCAATAGCAATTATCATCTTCTTCATTCAAAATCCGGTAAGTTATATATTCTTAATTAAATTGTTTATCGACAATCGTTATTTCGCCTGATGAAATTGGTCCAAAAATAGTTTCCATTGACGGAGTTCCTTTTAAAGTGATTCTTGATGAAGAACCCTGAACACCTCCTAATGCAAGTGCAAGGTTAACTACGCTTTCATATCCCATTTCATTAAAAAACTTATAAAGATCGAGTGACATATCAACAGGAATCGTTGTTTCTTGACCGGTGCCCGGGACTTCAATGTTTTGAGAAATATTTCCGTTGATAGTTTCTTTACTATCGATGAATAATCTCCACTTAAGTTGTGTTAAAGTAGTTGTCGTATTTGGTGAACCCCCGGTACCATCATTCGGATTCTTCGCAAGTACATTCAATCTGAATGATGCAGGTAACTGACCATTAGAAAATGAATTTACCAGCTTTAAACCGTCTGTTATGGAAAAATCGGTAATTGAACTTTTATTCGAAATGGATATCCCTGCTATTTTAAAATTATTAACGCTACCTAACTTAAATTTTAATCTTTGTATGTTTTTCAATAGATCGATTGTACTTGTGCAATTATAATTAAAGATCAGAAATGTAGAGAAAATTAATGTATATAGAACATATTTGGAAAAAATATTTTTCATAATTAATTTTAAATTTTTGAAACAATAAATATCACTAAATTTGCATGAATTTTCAAGCTAAAAAAGTGTAATTGCGAATGAAAAGCTGTTCGATATAAAAATCGGCTAATATTTTAATTTTATGAAATTTATTTTAAATATTTTTACGAAAAATTTATGCTTAATATGGATTAATGAATTGATTTCATAAACTTTAAAAATTATATTTAACGTTTTTAAAATCCAATCTTAAATATTAAATGCCCGCAATAAAAAAGGTTCACGCCAGAGAAATTTTAGATTCGAGAGGAAATCCGACAATAGAAGTAGATGTGATTTTAGAAGATGGAACATTAGGCAGAGCAGCTATTCCATCGGGTGCTTCGACTGGAGAAAAGGAAGCTGTAGAATTAAGAGACGGAAATAAAAAGAGGTTTCTTGGTAAAGGTGTTTCAAAAGCAGTTAAAAATGTAAATACAATAATATCAGCGAAATTAGAAGGTGTAGAATGTCTAAACCAAATTGAAATTGACAATATCCTTATTAAGCTTGATGGAACAAAGAACAAGTCGAGGTTAGGTGCGAACGCAATACTCGGTGTATCGTTAGCAACAGCTTATGCAAGTTCAAAGTTTTCTAAAATTCCTTTATATAAGTATATTGGTGGAGTTAACTCCAGGACTTTACCTGTTCCAATGATGAATATATTAAATGGGGGTAAGCATGCTGATAATAATGTTGACATCCAGGAGTTTATGATTATTCCCGCCGGGTTTAATAGCTTTTCGGAAGCACTTCGATGTGGTGTTGAGGTATTTCATACTTTAAAAAAAGTTCTAAGTGAGAAAGGTTATAATACTTCTGTTGGAGATGAAGGAGGTTTTGCTCCGAACCTTAAATCTAACGAGGAAGCTATTGAGGTTATTCTGAAGGCAATTGAAAAAGCTAATTATAAAATTGGAGACCAGGTTTTACTTGCTCTCGATGTCGCTGCTAGTGAAATGTTCGTTGCAAAAGGGAAAAGCAAAAAAGAAGGGATGTATGAATTTTATAAATCGGGATTGCCGGCAAAAACATCAGATGAAATGGTTAAATTTTATGAGAAACTTGTTAAAGAATACCCGATAATTTGTATTGAAGATGGTCTTTCTGAAAACGATTGGGAAGGATGGAAAAACCTGACCGGTGTTTTAGGCAAAAAGATTCAGTTAGTTGGTGATGATATTTTTGTTACGAATTCAGAAATATTCAAAAAGGGAATCAGTAAACAAATTGCGAATTCGATACTCATAAAAGTAAATCAAATTGGTACTCTTACCGAAACCTTGAATACCATCGAATTAGCAAAACTTCACGATTATACAACAGTCATTAGTCATAGGAGCGGAGAAACAGAGGATACAACAATTGCGGATCTTGCCGTTGCGATTAATGCAGGTCAGATAAAAACCGGTTCTGCATCAAGAACAGATAGAATTGCGAAGTATAATCGATTACTAAGAATCGAGGAAGAGCTCGGTGATAATGCTTATTTCCCCGGTACAAAGGCTTTTTATAACATTAAAAATAAATTAATATAATCTATATATGAAACTTACTCAGTTTAAGTATAACCTTCCAAGAAATTTAATCGCTAAACATCCTAAAACCCCAAGGGATACTAATAAGTTAATGATTCTTAATCGGGAAGAGCAGACCATTGTAACTAAGAGGTTTCGAAATATTATTGAATATTTAAATAAAGGTGATATTCTTGTATTGAATGATTCTAAAGTATTTCCTGCAAGACTGTTTGGGATGAAAGAGAAGACAAAAGCTAAGATTGAAGTCTTTTTGTTGAGGCAATTATCTGAAGATGATAACATCTGGGATGTAGTAGTTGATCCTGCTCGGAAAGTCAGGATAGGAAACAGGATTTTTTTTACTAAAAATTTATATTGTGAAGTAATAGACAATACAACATCACGGGGTAGAATTGTTCGCTTCAATATTAAAGGAGATTTCAGAAAGTATATCGAAAAGTTAGGAAAGACTCCTCTTCCCCCTTACATAAAAAGAGAATCAACGGAAAAAGATAAAACATATTACCAAACAGTTTATGCAAAGAATGTTGGTTCAGTTGCTGCTCCAGCGGCGGGAATACATTTCACGAAGGAGCTTTTAAATAGGATAAAAAAGAAAGGCGTTCAGATTGCTTACATTACACTTCATATAGGTCTCGGAACATTCAGGCTTGTTGAAGTTGAAGACCTTTCAAAACACAGGATGGATTCTGAGTATTTTGAAATTTCCAAAGAATATGCTGATATTATTAATAATACGATTGATGGTAGCCATAGGGTTGTCGCTGTAGGAACTTCTGTAGCAAGAGCTTTAGAATCGAGCGTTATTACAGGAAAACATGTAAGATCGGGAAAAGGGTGGACAGATAAATTTATTCATCCACCACAGACATTAAATGTTGTTGATGTATTGGTTTCGAAATTACATATGCCACAAAGTACTTTACTGATGCTTGTATGTGCTTTTGCAGATAGAGACTTCGTTATGAAGGCTTATAAAAAAGCTATTAGAGAAAAATATAAATTCTACAGCTACGGAGATTCGATGCTGATCATATAAACTTATAAAGTTTTCAATTGATTTTTCAAACCCGAATATAAAATGGTTTCAATAGATTTTTGTTCGGGTTTTTTCTTTATAAAGGCTACCCTTACATTATGTTTTAGCATAGACTTTTATTAGTCTTGAATAATTATTAGTTTCATTTTCATATATATTACAGATATTCATGAAATTTAATGTTATTATTCCTGCTTCGGGCAGCGGTGAAAGGTTCAGAACCAGGATACCTAAACAGTTTTTTCAACTTAATGGCAAAGAACTGATCACCTATACGATTAGAAAATTTAACTCAATAAATAGTGTTGAATCTATTGTAATAGCGACAAAAAAGGAGTATTTTAAAAGGTTACATAAGATAATAAAAGATAATAAGTTTCAAAAAGTAATTGCCGTAGTTGAAGGTGGAGCTACAAGACATGATTCTGTTTTCAATGGTTTGAAAGTCATTATACCCACTGATGATTGTTATGTAATAATTCACGATGCAGTAAGACCTTTCATTACTGAAAAAAAAATTAAGGAAATGATGGAAGTGGTGAAAGATTGTAAGGCTGTCATACCGGGTGTGAAAATAAACGATACCATTAAAGAAGTAAATAAAAGTAATATTGTATTAAGAACAGTCCCGAGAAAATATTTGTGGGAAATTCAAACTCCACAGATTTTTGAATACGATATATTACGGAAATCTTTTGAAAAGGCTAACCGTGAGAAGTTCAAAGGTACAGATGAATCATCGATTGTTGAAAATGCTGGTTATAAGGTGAAGATAATCGAAGGGGAAAAAACAAATATTAAAGTAACTACAAAAGACGACTTGAAGCAATTCGATATTAATAGATTTTTATAAACTCATGAATAATTGATAACCACAGATCTGCCTGGCGCAGACAGGTTCACAGATTGAATTAAAGAATTAAACTGAAAAGATATAATTTTTCCATTTAATAATTTTAAAATTCTAAATGAAAAGCGGAAGCATTGTTATAGATTCTTTTGAAAGTAAGATCTTAAAGAATAATCCTCTTGGTGATCCTGCTTTAAGAAATTTTCCTGTTTATCTTCCTCATTCGTATTATTCGGTAAAGAAAAAATATCCCGTTGTATATTTGTTAACCGGTTTTACCGGGAGAGGTATGATGGCATTGAATGAATCTTTTTTAAATGAGAATATCCATGAAAGACTTGACAGGTTGATATCAAAAGAGATAATGACGGAAATGATAGTTGTTATACCGGATTGTATAACTAAGTATGGCGGCAGTCAATATGCTAATTCAAAAGCTACTGGCAGGTATGAAGATTACGTAAAAAGTGAATTGGTAAATTACATCGATAATAATTATAGAACAATAAGGAGCAGTCGCAGCCGTGCAGTTATGGGAAAGTCGAGCGGTGGTTATGGTGCAGTAATGCTTGCTATGAAAAATCCGGACGTATTTGGATTGATGTGTTCCACTGCTGGTGATATGTGTTTCGAATATTGTTATTATCCCGATTTTGCTAAGTTTATTGCACAAATTGAGAGCTATGGAAATGGGCACAAAGCTGTCTCGAACTTTATTAAGAAAGAATTGAATTATAAACAACCAAAGCCAAAATCGTTTCATAACATTCTTAATGTTATCGGCATGTCGAGTTGTTATTCTCCGAATCCAAATGGAATAGAATCCAAAGGATATAATTTCGATTTACCTTTTGATATTTCGACTGGTGAGTTAAACGAATCAGTTTTTAATAGGTGGCTGCGTAAAGACCCTGTTAATCTTGTTAAAAAGTATAAAATAAATCTCCAAAAGTTGAAATTGATATTCATCGATGCGGGTAAAAAAGATGAATTTAATCTGAATGTTGGTGCGAGAATATTCGTCAAGAAGCTAAAAGAAAATGAAATTAATTATTTACACGAAGAGTTTGACAATGGACATTTTAATATTCAATACAGGTATGACAGAGTTTTTGAGATTATTTCAAAGTACATAATCAGTCAAAATTAATTCATAAAACACTATGGACCCAATCGTAATTTCAACTTGGAAGCATGGAATAAATTCTAATATCGAAGCATACAGGATTTTATCAGAAGGTGGAAACTCTCTCGATGCTGTTGAAGCGGGAGTTAAAGTTGCTGAAAACGATCCGGAAGTTTTGAGTGTTGGGTTTGGGGGATTGCCAGATTGTGAAGGCAGGGTGACTCTTGATGCTGCTTTAATGGATTGGAATGCAAGAGCAGGTGCAGTTCTATTTCTGGAAAACATACGAAATCCGATTAGTGTTGCTCGCCTTGTACTCGAAGAAACAGAGCATGTAATGCTTGCGGGTGAAGGTGCCCTCGAATATGCAATCCTTCACGGATTCAGACCGGAAAGCCTGCTTACAGATGAATCGACACTCAGATTTAGTGAATGGAAATCTTCAATGAAAAAAAAGTCAGAAGAAATTCATACAGATGATTTTGAGTTGAAAAAATCCAAGCATGATAAAATTAATGAAGACGGATACCACGATACAATTGGTATGCTGGCAATGGACAGGTACGGAAACATAGCAGCAGCATGTACAACCAGCGGAATGGCTTGGAAGCTACATGGACGAGTTGGAGATTCACCGATTATAGGAGCAGGTCTTTATGTGGATGGAGAAGTCGGAGGGGCAATAGCAACTGGCAGGGGTGAGGAGTGCGTTAGAGCTTGTGGAAGTTTTTTAATTGTCGAATCTATGAGAAACGGTGCTTCTCCGTATGAAGCCTGCAGAATTGCATGTGAAAGAGTGTACAAATTGAATCTGTTAACAAGTAAAAATAGGGATCACATTTACCAGGTTGCTTTTATTGCATTAAACAAAAACGGTGAATATGGTGTTTGCAGTGTGCGGGAAGAATTTCAATATGGAATGTTTAAGGATGGAGAAAACAAATTGTACGATAGTAAATATCTTCTTGATGATGACTTTAATATAAAACCGTTAAAAAAATAAATGATGATGGAAAAGTCTTTAGTAATAATTAACGGACTTGTATTAACCTTAGATGGGTTTAAAAATACAGGTTATTTTAATTTGGTTGTTAAAAATGGGAAGATTCATTACGTAGACTTTGAGAATGAATTAAAAGATAAAAAAACCATATCGAATAAGTATCCTGATTTTGAAATATACGATGCTAATAACAAGATTATTATTCCCTCACTTTATAATTCAAACATAAATTCTTCATATTCACTTAGCAGATTATTTTTTAGAAAAAGTAATTATGAAAACTTAGAATCAAACGTTTCTTTAGAACTCATTGATAATTATTTTAAAGACCACAATAACATTTACGACCTTTTTAATTTACTTAAGCAAAATTATTTAAGATCATTATTAAATGGTGAGGTTTATTTAAACGAAACCTCTTCATATATTTCAGAAACCTTGCTGAATAAATTCGTAGATGATGAAAGCATTTTATTTGACGATATTTATTATACAGTCTATGAAAGTGAATTAGAGAATTATTTTAAATCAATAAAGAGTGATTACTTCAAAGGTTTTCAAAAAGAAGAAACAATAAACAATTACTCTTTAAGTAATCTGAAACGATCTTTATCCAATGGTAAGAAGAGTGTATTTCTTGAGGTATTGCATAAAGCAGTTTCTGCAGAAGAAATTCAAAAGAGTTTTGGGAAATCTTTTATCAGAGTTTTACTCGATAATGATTTTCTGAATTCCAATTTAATTTTATCAAACCCAATTTATATAAATAGTGATGATATAAAACTTCTTTATGATAAAGATGTGAACGTAGTTTTTTGTCCAACTGATTTTTTAAAATTATCCAAACGGAATATTGAATTTGAAGAATACCTGAAGCTCGGTGTTAATATTGCTATTGGTACAGGTTACCTTGGAATTGATATTTTATCAGAATTGAAAACTTTCGCAGCACTTGTCGATAAAAACTATTATACTTTTGATTCGATTCTTAGAATGGCAACCGTTAATCCTTCTACATTTTTTAATGGAACATCTAACTCTGGATGCATTGCAAAAGACAAGGATGCTAATTTGATATTTCTTGAATTGTCAGATTTGAGGAATCTTCTTAATGTGCCGGAGATCGATTCCGACAGGATTAGTGAATTTATTATTGAGAATTTAACAGCTAAAGACATATCGGATGTTATGGTTAATGGAAACTTTGAAGTAAAAAATTATTCTTTCGGATTATGTGAAGACGAAGGTTTTATTAAGGAGAGTAAGGAATTAGCAAAAAAAATATATGAGGTGGGAAAGTACTATGAGTTCAAAAACAAGTATATTTCACGTGTGATGCCCGGTGACAAATCAAAGGATAAAGTTGTAGCAAAAAGTTCTCTCTCCGATAAAGGTGTCTTTAAACAAGTTGAATCATTTGAAGAGAGCTTTGAAACATTATCCGATGAACAACATAGCGGGGAAAGCGATTTTCATGTAATAGGTACTAAAGAAACCGAGTTAATAAATATTAGTGAAAACTTCAAATATCAGAATGAAGAAATATTAAGTTCGATGTCAGAATTGGAATCTTTTGATGAAGGGTTGAAATTTGTCGATGAAGAAGAAATAGAAATCGAAACAGAAGCGGAGCATGTTGCGGAAGAGAAGATAAGTGAGAATAAGGTTTTTGGTTTTAATGATGTCTACGAAGAGACGGTAGAACAAAAGGACAAAACCAAAGTAAAAGATACGTTAAAAACTTCTAAAGATTTAAAGAAACTTCATTTTGATGATTTTAAAACCGATGATCCAAAAGCAATTGAAGATGTCCAAGAACAAAAAGAAGAAATGAAGCCCAAGAAAAAAAAGACTAAAGCTGCAAAGTTTAAGAAAGGTAAATTGAGATTTGGTTTTTCTGATGAAGAAGAAAAAAGTTAATGACAAATTTACCATACATACATGATATAAATAATCCTTCCTTCTTAATAAAATTAATATTTAAAAAATGAAAAAGACATTTAACATATTTTTTTTAATCAGTACATGTTATTTCCTCAGCTTAATAACACTTGATGATTCCATCTCTCAAACTTTAACTGAACAGGAAATTTATTCAGACAAAACTAAAGAAAATGTTGACGTTTATAATTTTGTAAATGATGAAAGGTCTGGAAATTATTGTTACATAGATTATAATACTTATTCCAGCAAGTATACGATAAAATCCCAGTATGGAGAGTCAGAAGAATTCAGTTATATATCAGCTTATGATATCAGGTTTGATTCTAAAGGGAATTATTATTCATTAGTTTCTAACTATAATGAGGATGACAGTCTTGAATATTTTTTAATTGCGAACGGGGAGACTGTTTCACAATTTCAAAATGCTGAGTCGTATAGTTCTTTCGTCGATAAGAATGATGATTTCAAATTTGTGTATAGCGAAGGTGACAGTGTCAGGATTGGGACATATTCTATTACGTATGGATTAACGACCTCTGGAAAATATGTTTCTGCTAAACCCATTTACAGGTTTGAAGAATATGAATACGACATTGATTTAGGTCAGGATGATTTGTTCGAAGATAAAAATGGAAATTATGGATTCGTTGTTTCAGATGGTGTAACCTCCGATATATTATTTGGTGATGACATAATCAAGACTCCGTACACTGATATTAATTCGAATAGCTTCATATACGATAAACAAGGAATACTTTGTTACATTGCTAAAATGGATGGCAAGTTTTTCGAAAACAAAGGAAGAGAGTTTGTCGTTCAGGGTGATAAGAAATACAAAGAGTTTGAATATATATATCCCCCGATATTTGTTAACAAAGAAAACGTCCCGGTTTACATCTCCATTGATTCAACCGAAATAGGATTTATTTATAAAGTCGTTATAGGTGACGATTATCAAAAAGTTTACAGTGACGATTCAAAAACAAAAGAGGGAGCTGTTTATACAGGAGGTGTTTATTCTTTGAACGTTGATTCGAATGACAACATTACTTATTATGCATCTGTCTTATCGATTCAAAATGAAAATCTTCCTGATGAGTTATATTCATATCTTTATAATGTTACGTATGTAATTAACGGTATCGAGCAAAAGTTTTATTTTAATCCCGGCTTGTGGAAATTCAATAAGAATAGAAGCCTGATAAGCTACATGACTGATAGTCTCCTGAACAAATCAAAGCTGTTATTGAAAAAAGGAAACAAGGAAAAGATAATCAATAAAATGGATTTTAATGAAATCCCTGACTATGGTTTTATCAACAATACCAATAAAATTTATTATGTAGGGATTAACCGCGGTGATTGGACAAAAAAAGTGCAGGACCAATATTACGTTTTTGTGGATGGAGAAAGAATCGGGAATTATGAAGCCCTTATTTACCAAAATTTTATGGGCGATTACTCACTGCTAAAATTTAATAAGAAAGGTGATTTTGCATTTACCATTCAGGAATCCGAAGTGGAAAGTGAAGAAAATGAAAGTTACGAATACTATACTTACGTAGTTACGAACGATGGCAGACAGCCCTCCGTGATAAATTTTGAGACGGAAAAAAAATCTTTTGATTACATACAGAATCTCTTTTATACGAGCAATGATAAACTCTTTTATGTCGCAGGAATTTATAACGATTTAAAAAACTCAGACCAGATTCTAATTATGGTTGATAATAAGCCTTTGGATAAGATTTACAATTCAATTTACAACCTGAACTACGACAAAGAAAAAAACACAGTCGATTTTA
This sequence comes from Ignavibacteria bacterium, assembly GCA_016783945.1. Taxonomy (GTDB): domain Bacteria; phylum Bacteroidota; class Ignavibacteria; order Tepidaquicellales; family Tepidaquicellaceae; genus BS750m-G4. Next base: position 32,537 of record JADHVP010000012.1, on the reverse strand, counting down.
TAGCCAGTAGAAATAAAAGTATTTATAAAGTTAAAATATTCTTTTAGAGTACAATTTATACTTTATTGTAATAAGAAAATAAAAAGACTAATTTGGTATACAAATCTTTTAATAAACATAATTTTTCAAAATGAATAAGTACAATTTCTATAAGTTCAATTTCATTTTAATTGTTCTTGTGGCTTTTTCTATGTCATTTTTTAGTTTCCGTGATACAGGAAATTACACAATGGTAAATGACATTGTGATAAAGAACGGTGATGGTGTTCTTTATCAAAAAGGTCAGTTAAATTTGAAATTCAAGAGTCAGATTTTTTCATTCACCTCTAAACAATTTGGTGTTCAAAAAATAGACAATATACTTCACCAATACGATGTTACGGATGTAATTCATCTGTTTCCATTTAAACAAGATTTTAATAAATGGACATTCGGTGATGATAACCTTGTGAAGATATTCCGGGTAAAGTATGAATCAAGCATCGATCCATTTGAGTTATCGGAAATCATAATGAATGAGAATTCTGATATACTCGATTGGGTGGAACCCAATATTGTATATGAATCGGATTTTATCCCAAACGATCCGAGTGTCTCTGCACAGTATCATATCTCAAGAATAAATGCATACCAGGGGTGGGATATTAACAAAGGTGATACGAATATTGTGATTGGAATAGTTGACAGCGGAAGTGATTTAGACCACCCGGATTTGCAGGCTAACATTAAACGAAACTGGTTGGAAAATCCTACAAACGGAATTGATGATGACAACAATGGTTACATAGATGATTGGATTGGCTGGGATTTTATTGGTGGTGGTTCAGGGATGGATAACGATCCGCAAATCTATGGTAATAATTGTGATCACGGTTCGCATGTAAGCGGAGATGCTTCGCAGGTCACGGATAATAATGTTCATGGTGCGGGTGTTGGTTTTAAAGTTAAGTTATTAATCAGTAAGCATGGAAACGATAATGATTATTCCGGACCGGGAGGAACATCTTATATCTATAATTCTGACATGGGAATCGTATACTGCTATCAAAATGGAGCGGATGTCATCAATTGCAGTTTCGGAAGCGGTTATTATAGTTCTTATACACAGAGCCTGGTGAGCAATGCCTGGGCTGCCGGTTGCATGGTCGTTGCCTCTGCGGGAAATGATGGTATGAATATACCAAGATATCCCGCTTCGTACGATAATGTTGTTTCCGCTGCTGCAACAACCTCTACAGATGCTAAAGCATTCTTTTCAAACTATCATTCAACTGTCGATGTTTGCGCACCCGGTCAGGGAATCCTCAGTACACTATGGAATAATACATACGCAAGTTTTGACGGAACTTCTATGTCTGCACCGATTACTGCGGGGAATATTGGACTTATAAGGTCTAAATATCCTTCATGGACTCCTTCTCAGGTTTTGGACAGACTGCTGCTTGGTGTCGACAGTATTTATAATATTCCGCAGAATAGCAGTTACGTTGGTTTGCTGGGAACAGGAAGGATAAATACTTTTAAAGCATTGTCAGACCTTCCTATAGTATACTTGAATTCTTTCGAGCACAATGATTCAATTTATGGCAACAACGATAAAGTTTATGACGTAGGTGAGGTCATTCCTGTCGCAATTACTTACAAGAATACCTGGTTAGCTGGGACGAACGTTTCGCTCAGACTTACTACAACTGATCCCGATGTCGAGATAGTAAAGGATTCTGTATTTGTTGGTAACCTTTCAGCATTCGCAATTCACAGCACAACTTTTGCTAACACATTCGAAGTGAAAGCGAAATCGACCTGCCCGATGGATAAAAATGTCACATTTAAGATCGGTTATTCCAATACAGCATATTCCGATAATAATTCCAATACTTTTACTATAAGGTTCAGACAGGGTTTTGCAACGCATAATATAAATAATCTAAAGATGTCTTTAACAAATGATGGAGCTGTTGGTAAAAAGACACAGCCTTACGGTAACGGATTACTAATCGGAAATGGGACAGTGAATATGCTTTATGAAGGTGGTTTGATGATTGGTATAAATAATACACAGGTTTCCGATATTTGCAGAAGAGGTTCTGTACCTGCAAATGTTTCCGACACGGACTTTGTTGGTTTATCGACTTATGTTATAAACACTCCGGGAGTTATTTCAGATCAGGATGGTTCGGGGCTGTTTAATGATGAAGGTGCCGGAGCTAATAAGATTGGAGTGCAGATAACTGCTGAGAGTTTCGCATGGAATAACGCTAACGATGAAGATTACATTCTGCTGAAGTACCACATCAAAAATACGAATAGCACTGCGATAAACGGTTTGTATGCTGGAATTTTCATTTACTTCTCACCGAACGGTTCTATTAGCGGTAACGTCACGAGTATCGATACGGCTAATAAAGTAGGATACACATACAATGCAGCAAACCCCGATCCGTACCTTGGAGCGGCAGTAATGACATCTCATAATCTGAACTTTCATGTGATAAATGCCCCCGACTTGTTTAACGGATTTACTACACAGGAGAAATGGAATTCTCTATATGGATTGTCGGATACAACGATTGGACCGGGAGGTAACGCAATGACGATTGCTGTCGGACCGCTTGATATTGATGCGGGTGAAACCGAAAAGATTGGATTTGCTATTGTCACGGGTACTAACCTGAGTGAGCTTATAACTAATACCGTGACAGCAAAAGCTAAATATGCAGCGACGATTAGCGTAAAGCAGATTTCCGAACTTATCCCGACTAAATACGAATTGTATCAAAACTATCCGAATCCATTCAACCCGACGACGATAATCAAGTTCGCCGTTCCGAAGAATGATTTCGTCAGTTTAAAAGTTTACGATATACTCGGTAAGGAAGTAGCGGTTCTGCTGAATGGAGAACTCGAAGCGGGTGTTTACGATTTAACATTCGATGCATCGAGGCTATCGAGCGGAATGTATTTCTATAAGGTCGAAACGAACAATTTTGCTGATACGAAAAAAATGCTTCTTCTCAAATAAGCTCTTTTAATTCTATATATCAAAGAAGCCATCTTTATTATTATAAGGATGGCTTTTTTGTTGTAACATTTGTAGTGCTATCCTGACACGTTTCTACTTCCCGCTTGCGGCACAAGCCTTATCATGTTAAGCCTAACATATGTAAAAGAGCCTTATCGCCACAAAGGCACTAAGACACAAAATTATAATGGGGGTTAGTCATTCCAGCGTAAGCTGGAATCCAGATTTTACCGTTCCCAAAGGGGACTTTGGGAACGAGGGGAAAGGTCTTACCGAGTTCATAAAATCTTTTTTCGAGTTCGGTAAAGGTCTTACCGAGTTCGGTTTAAATATTATTAATTATAAATCAAAAAGAGTTATTTATTTTTACAATGAAAAAAGGTAAATTATATAAAAGTAAATCTGCGAAGGAAAAAATTTATGCAGGCAAAAAATTTTAATAAAGGCAATCCCTATTATACTCCCTTTTTAAAACAGATACCTTTACGACCATTTAATAGGGGTTGCCTTTTGGGGAATTATTATAAAGTATAAATAAAAATGAGTCTTAATAAAGAAGATCAAAAAATACTGAAAAATATTAAAAAATTAATTTTAAAAATATGAAAATTAGAGACACAGATGATGGGAGTATTTTGCAATTTCTAACAAAACAAGAAAAAATATTAGTTCCAGAATATCAGAGGAGATATAGTTGGAAGGAGAAACATTGGAGAGATATTTGGAAAGATATAAACGACTTAAAAAAAGATGAAGATCATTTTTTGGGTACTTTAACTTTTGTTGGAGAAACTGCAAGTCAAGGAAGAACAAATAAATTTGAAATTGTTGACGGGCAACAAAGAGTAACTACAATTTTTATTATGTTATGTGCTTTAAGAGATTTTTATGAGGAAAAGAAAAAAACTGATGTTAAGAACCATAAGGAACTTGATAATAAAATTAAAAAGATTGATCAATATTTATGGCTATTTGACTCAGTTAATAATGAAAAAGTCGATTTAAAATTAGAATTAGGAAATTTAGACCATGATAGTTATTCTAAATTAGTTGAGTCAAACATAGAATATGTTGACAATGTTTTAATTAAGGACGCTTATGTCTTTTTTTATAAAAAATTGGAAAGTTCGGATGATTTGCAAATAGATGAATTTCATCGAAAGTTATTATACAATGTTCGCTACGCATCCATAACATTTGAAGAGGATTCGGGTGCTTACAGATTGTTTGAAATATTGAATAATCGTGGTTTAGCTCTAACCCCTACTGATTTGATCAAGAACCACTTATTTAGAGTATGTTTTGAGAAAGGACTTATTGGAACCAAGGTGGTAAAAAGGTTATGGTCAGATATTATCAAGAATCTTGATGGTATTCTTGATGTTAGATTCTTTAGACAATACTTAATGTCATCAAAGAAGTTTCCAGTAAACGAAAAAGTTACTAGTAATAAATTATATAATGAACACTTTAAGAAAATAATCGATAAAAATAGCAACATAGAAGAACTATTACATGATATAGAAAAAGCTTCTTCACTGTATAATAAAATGTATTATAAAAAAATAGATAATTTCAACATTACAATGAATGAAAGAGTTAATGAAAAACTGAAGGAGTTGAGTACCATCGGTGACGTTGGATTTACACTACTTTTGAGAGTATTTAATGAATTAAAAAATGAGATTAAAGATTCAGAACAGATTATTAAAATTATAGAGATAATTAATATCTTGTTATTAAGAAGAAGTATTTGTGGATGGAGTACTTCGGAACATGATACGATATTTAATCATTTAGCACAGAATGCATTTAAAAAAGATAATCCACTAGAATATATTATAAAATACCTTAAAAACTCAAAATATATGCCTGATGATAATACCTTCATAAATGAGATTAAAAAAGCAAAATTTAAAACAAATAATAGAACCCGATATATACTATCGCAAATAGAAGAAAGTCATTATGGTAGAGGGGGGAGAAAGGTTCAAGATAGATATCTTGTACATATTGAACACATTATGCCTCAAAGATTAGGGGAACTGGGAAAAAAATGGCTTAAATATGCGAATATGACAAAAGCAGAACATGAAAAATATAAAAATAAGATAGGCAACCTTACCTTGTTAGAGAAAAAACCAAATATTGCAGCAAGTAATCTACTATATGATGAAAAAATGAAATTGTATACATCTAAGAAAACAGAAATGGTAATGACTAATAAAATACTCGATATTAAAAAATGGGATAAAGTATCAATAGAAAAAAGAGGTGAAGATTTAGCTAGAATAATTGCTAAAATATGGAAATTAAAATAATTGTGAATAGGACAACACATTTTAATTATTTTAAGATTTACCAGATGTTCTTTATCTGAAATGCCTCAGGTTAAAAGACCTGACACAATAAAAAAATATTTATTATTATGTCTATAAATAATCCAAAGAGAATTTATTTTGATCAAAATAAATTAATAGATTTAGCCAAAGCTTTTAATAAAAGAGCTGATGGTGAAAAATTTCAAGATACTTTAGAATTAGTATGCAAGAATATTGATGAAGGTAAAGTTATTGTTCCATTGTCATTGCTTCATGTTGTTGAGACTGCAAAAGTAACGGATGCAGGAAAAAAGGAACGATTATCAAAGTTCATTTATATGCTCACTAAGAATTTCACAATTCTCCCTTTCTTTAATATTAGAGAAAATGAAATATATAATTCTATTCTAGAGAATGAAAATAATTCAAATGATAAAATTGATATTAATAGAAATATTATCGAACAGAAAGGAATACTTTCATTTTTTAAGTCTCAGCTCACACTACCCGAAAAATTCAAAGATTTAGAAAAAGAAATTATAGGTAAACAACTCGATGAAAAATCTTTTATTACTTTTATAAAAGTAGCGATACCTGAAAACATTAGTAAAGAAATGACAGCAGAAGACGAATCAATGGTAAGTCTTTTTGAAGCAGAAAGATTAAAAATTAAAAGTCTTTCCAAAGAAGAAGCATATAAGCATGTTGTTAGTGACATTTTATCGGGACCATTACTGCCAGGATTAATGACTCAATTAGAAAGTTTAAAAATTGATTCAAAAGTTTTTACTGATAAATTCTTGAATAATAAAGATACTATAATCGGTTTTTTGAATAGCATCCCTTCTATAGAAGTATTTGCAAAAATTCTTCTTGCAAGAGATAGAGGTAGCAAAATTCATCGTAATGATATATATGATATGGAATTTTTATCTACAGCAGTTCCATATTGTGACATTGTTATAACTGAAAGGTCTTGGTGTCATAATCTTAAGCAAGAAAAATTAGATGAGAAGTATAATACAGCAGTATTAAATGATGTTAACGATTTAAAGAATTATTTTTAATGTTGTATCAGATGTTCCTCACCTGTCTGCAACAGGCAGACCTGACATGTCAAAATAAAATATAACAATAATGAAAAAAATATTACAACTTATCTTCTTCATCTTTTTTTTACTCTCCACCTCTTTTGCACAGGACAAAGACGATAAACGTCCTTTCACAGAGTTGCTAATGCAAGATGGGTACACATTCACGACCACGGGCAGTAATCAGTACTTCATACTCGAACCGGGTTATCAGCTTGTGCTCGAAGGAACGGAAGACGCTGAAACTATACGTCTTATCATTACTGTCTTAGATGAAACAAAAAAGATTGGTGATATAGAAACAAGAGTTGTAGAGGAGAACGAATCTGTCAACGGGGAGACTATCGAAATATCGAGAAACTTCTTTGCATTCTGTGAGCAGACAAGTTACGTATATTACTTTGGCGAAGAGGTGGACATATATAAAGACGGTGAGATTGTTAGCCATTCTGGAGCATGGATTGCCGAAGGCGACAACAAAGCTGGCATAATCATGCCTGGACTGATACTCCTCGGAGCAAGATATTACCAGGAAATTGCACCCGGTATCGCAATGGATAGAGCGGAGATAATCAGCATGACTGAAACTTTGCTAACTCCCGCCGGGAATTTCACCGACTGCTTAAAAGTAATGGAAACAACTGCCCTAAATCCAAATGAAATGGAATACAAAATACATGCTCCGGGAATCGGATTAATAAAAGACGAAAACCTTTTATTAGTGAAATATGGTTATGTGAAGTAAAGTTGTTTCTTGAAGGCGATTTATTTCTTCTTGAAACTTCTTCGTGCGTGCTCGAATTACCTTTTGCACAGAAAAAGCATATCAATAATTCATATCAATATGTATATTTATGCGAAGTGTTTAATCGCAATAATTTATACATTTCTAAATTTGTCATATTAATTCTAATACTAATTAAACTCATATCAAAATGAAAACACTGTTTACAACAATCAAAACAACTGTGGTCTTGCTAAGCTTAAGCCTTTTGTTTAGTGCATGCAGTAAGTTAGAGAAACCGGATTCCGATTCGACACCCCCTGTTTTAAAATGGAAAATTCACTTTATGGAAGACAACACAGAAACTGAGGTCACGGAAAATGCGAAAACTATAAAAGTGAAAAAAGGAAATGAAGTTAAGGTGACATTGATTGCTGAAGACGAAGATGGGGGAGTTCAGAAGATTACGTTCGGCGGAAGCTTTACTTTTCATTGTGTGTCCGGCAGCGTTGGACAAAACAGTAACGGAACTCTTGAAACCGATGTTCAGAATCTGTACCCGGATGAAAACAACAATGTTTTATCTTCGATTTTTCTGATTAAAGAAGTAAGCACAGCTTTTACATGTCAGACAGATTATACACTGACAAACGGTAGCTATGACCTCGTTGGTACTGCTGAGAATTATTATAACGGTGTCACGACTTCTACGTTAAAGATTGAAACAGAATAAAAGTGATTGATGATAAGAAAAATATTAATAATATAAATGTAGTACAGTAAAAAATAATTATTGTTGATATTTTATAAACATCAATCTAGTTCATTTTATCGACTTATTAAGATATTTGTCATTTGGATTAACATTTCTTTAAGTTTTCTTTTCCTTTTATTATAATAATTTTCGCATTATATTTTGATGGTGAAAAAAATAAACGTCTTTTATAGAATTATCAAAGGAGTGCTTTAGAAGTATCTCTAAAACCTTCGAGATTAATTTCCTCAGTATACAGCAACGGGTAAAGTTGAGTCTTTTATTATAAACCTAAAGCAACTTTTAATGAGTTGTTTTGTTATTTCTTTTTATCTATTAACATTAAAAAGCTAATGAACAAGATCAGGGAATGGTCGTTTTTCTTTAAGGCATTTATAGGGTTATTGCTTTTTATTTCTGTTTCATGGATTAGTTTGGTAATGTTTGATAATATTCACCTCGAATTGTTATTTATAATTCCTGTCGTATTTATTTCATTTTCCTTAAACAGAGTTTCCGGTGTTGTAACTTCATTTGTATCAACCTTACTGTTGTACAGTTTCAATAATTACTCTTTTGATATTATATCAGGAGCAGATAATATATACTTCTACCTGCTGTTGTTAACAATCTTTATTCTTGCTGCTTTCGTTTCTGCAAAACAGGGGAAGTATGAAGATCTCATTGAACGGGTAAGCGATGAAACGGTAGAATCGGAAATCGAAATTCAAAAAGAACCTACCGAAAAACAAATCACCACTGATGAAAATCTTAAAGGGATATTTGATTCTACTAAACAAGCTTTTGTATTTCTGAACAAGGATAAAACGATCAAGACTTTTAATAAGTATGCCGCTGAGACAATTATTGATGAAGAAGGAAAGCCGCTCAAGAAAGGAGCATCTGTCTATGACTACATCGATAAAAAATATCACAAAGAGTTTGATGAAGCTTTTCGATCAGCACTTAAAGGTAAACCGTTCGCTTCGGAAATAAGATTTGAAGATTCAAAAGGAGATGTAATATGGCTTGAGTTTACTTATAACCCTGTTTATAACAACGAAAAGAACATAGAAGGTGTATGTTATACGAATTATAATGTAACAAGACGAAAGATAGCTGAAGACGCATTAAAAGAAAGTGAGAAGAAATTTAAAACTCTGTTTGAATCTGCGGGAGATGCAATCTTTACAATGACAGGAGATGAGTTTATCGATTGTAATTCCCAAACTCTAACAATGTTTGGATGTAAGAGAGAAGAGATTGTTGGAGAGAAACCTTACAATTATTCACCTCCGAAACAGCCGGATGGTCGTGATTCCAAAGAAAAAGCTTTAGAAAAAATTAATGCAGCGTTGAGTGGAGAACCTCAGTTTTTTGAATGGAAGCACAAACAACTCGATGGAACTCTTTTTGATGCAGAAGTGAGTTTGAATTCATTTGATCTGAATGGCAACACATACATTCAGGCAATTGTTCGTGATATTACAGGTCGTAAACGTGTTGAAGCCGAACTCCAGCGAAATCAAAAGCGTCTGGATGGAATTATTTATGCTGCAATGGATGCGATTGTATCGATTGATTCGTATCAAAGAATATTAATGTTTAATCCTGCTGCTGAAGAAATGTTCGGATATAAATCGAAAGAAGTGATTGGTAAACCGATAGACCGTTTGATTCCAGAGCAGTTTAGAGTTGCACATCGGAAGCATGTAAAAGATTTTAGCAAATCGCATGAAACTTCACGGCGTGCAAATATTGCAGCACCTGTTACCGGGCTTAGAGCAAACGGTGAAGAATTTCCAATAGAAGCGACAATTTCCAGGATTGAGGTTGAAGGTAATATATTATTTACATCTATACTGCGTGATGTTTCCGAACGACGAAGAGCCGAGGAAGCGTTAATTCAAGCAGAGAATAAATATCGTTCGATGTTTCAAAATGCTGTGGGTGGAATTTACCAGACTACTCCGGAAGGGAAATTTATAAGCGTTAATCCAACACTTGCTCGTATGCTTGGTTATGATAGCCCGGAAGAGTTGATGTCTTTTGTAACTGATATCGAGCATCAAATCTATATAGATTCAAACCGGAGAACGGATTATAAGAATTTATTGGAAAAGCTTGGAATCATTAGAGATTTTGAGATAGAAGTTTATCGTAAAGACGGTAATAAAATGTGGGCTTCAACGAGTGCCAGAATCGTTCGAGATTCTAATGGAGAAATTCTGTATTACGAGGGTGCTTTTGAAGATATTAATGAGCGAAAGCTTGCTGAAGAAAATCTCATCAAAAGTGAAAAGAAATTTCGTACACTAACAGAATTAGCTTTAATAGCAATTTATATTTATCGCGGGGATAAATTTATATATGTAAATAAATATTCAGAAGAAATGACAGGTTATTCAAGCGATGAGTTACTGTCAATGGATTTTTTAGATATTATACATCCCGATTACAAAGATTTAATAATAGAAAGAACAAGGGCAAGACAAGAAAATAAAGATGTTCCTACAGGATTAGATTTTAAAATTATTACAAAATCAGGTGAGGAAAGGTGGGTGAACACAACTGCTGAGCTTATCGAATTCGAAGGAGAGTCGGCTGTACTTGGAACAGCTTTTGATAATACGGAAAAAATGCAAGCCGAGGACATTGTAAGAAAAACCCGTGATGCTCTTCGGGCAGTTATTAAGTCTTCACCTCTTGCTATATATGATCTTGATTTAAATGGCAAAGTCATGTCAATTTGGAATAAAGCTGCAGAAGAAATGTTTGGATGGGAAGAGAAAGAAGTAATGGGTAAAACGCTACCTTCTGTAACAAAAGAAATGGAGAAAGATTATGATTTATTAATGAAGAAGATCTTATCCGGAGAAACAATTACAGGTCTTGAAAGAAGAAGAGCAAGAAAGGATGGTACATTTATTGATGTGAGTATCGCAGCAGCACCTCTACATGATGCGGAAGGTGAGGTTAATGGTATCATGGCAGTAATAACAGATATATCTGAAAGAAAGAAAGCAGAAGAAAGGCTGCGGTTGCTGAATACTGCTGTCGAAAATTCAAACGAAATAATAATAATTACGGATACAGAACCCATTGATTATTTTGGTCCGAAAATAATATATGTAAATGAGGCTTTTACTCATGTTACAGGATATACAAGAGAAGAGATTATTGATAATACAATGAAAATTTTGCAAGGTGAAAAGACAGACAAAAAAGTACTAGAGTATATCAGGAATAAAATTCTTGCAAAAGAACCATACCAGGTTGAATTAATTAATTATAAGAAGGACGGAACAGAATTCTGGATAGAAATAGATTCCCATCCTATTATTAATCAAGACACAAAAGTAATCACACATTGGATTTCAATCGAAAGAGATATAACTGAGAGAAAACTTGCTGAGGAAGAATTGCTTAGAGCAAAAGAAACTGCTGAGAATGCCAACCGTGCGAAGAGTGAATTTCTTGCTGTTATGAGCCATGAGATAAGAACACCTCTTAATGCAATAATTGGATACAGCAGCTTATTATTAAATTCAACACTTGATGATGAACAAAAGGAATTTCTTGAAACTATACAAACAAGCGGGCAGTCCTTAACTGAGATTATTAGTGAAATTCTGGATTACTCCAAAATTGAATCCGGTAAAATCGAACATGACATTCGAAACTTTGACCTGATAGATAATCTTGAGGAAATATTTAATATGGTTGCTCTTAAATCAGAAGAAAAGGATTTAAAACTTTACTACGAGATAGAAGAGAATATTCCGAAAGACTTTACGGGGGAGATTTCGTTTATCAGACAGATTTTACTGAATCTTTTAAACAATGCAATTAAGTTTACAAATAAAGGATATATAAAAGTAGAAGTAGGGAGTCATTATAAAGAAAAAGAAAAAAAATGGGAATTAAAATTTGCAATTAAAGATACAGGAATCGGAATTCCCGCAGCGAAAATGAGTAAACTTTTTAAACCATTTAGCCAGGTAGACTCATCTGCATCTAGATCATACGGAGGAACGGGTTTGGGATTAGCTATCAGTAACAAACTTTGCAAACTTATGGGTGGTAAAATGTGGGTTGAAAGTAAAGTTAACGAAGGATCGGTTTTTTATTTTTCAGTGAAAGTGAAACCGTATATCGCTGAAGATATATTTAGAACAAAAACAAAATCAAAAATAAGTAAAGCCAATATACTAAAAAAAGATATCAAGGTAATTCTAGCTGAGGATAATCTTATTAATCAGAAAGTAATACGGAAGATTGTTGAAAAATTGGGATATTCGGTTGAAGTTGTTAATGATGGTGCTGCACTATTAAATCAATTAAAAAACGGAACATTCGATATAGTTATTATGGATTTACAAATGCCTGTAATGGATGGATTGGATGCGACCAGGAAAATAAGGAATGGAGAATGTGGTGTGAGGAATTCAGAATTATATATTATTGCGTTAACAGCTCATGCGATGAACGAAGACAGAGCAGCTTGTTTTGAAGTTGGTATGAATGATTATTTGAGCAAACCTATTCAAATAGAAAACTTAAACTCAGCTTTACAAAAAGCTTTTGAAAAAAAGATTGAAACGGTGGGTACTAAGTAAAATGTCAAATGAAGCTTATAAAAAGTTCTTTCATACTTTCTTATAAATTAGTATCTATATAGAAATACTCTTATTTCTTCTCAATTATTTTGCGTAGTACATCCCATGAATAAATTCCTGTACTATGTCCATCCTTCCAAATTACCTGTATTGCATAATTTCCCACCTGTTCGATTTTTTCTATTTCATAGAAACCTGCCGCTTTGAAAGGAGATTTGATGGGTATGTATGATTCGAACATAACAGATTCACCTTTGCAGTTTACACAAGGACATTCATCTCTGAGTTTTTGCAGACTAATCTCTGACGATTGATCATCGTTCCATTTAATTAAGAGTGTATCTATAGTCTTTTTTATTTGTGTTGGATAAAGGTTTGACATTTATAATTTATTAATTTTAATAGTATAATAATGAGTGCTGCTCTGTTTTTCTTTTTCCTTATATATCTGATTTAATGTTATTGTCTTCTGTTTTTATTTGAGCAATATCCTATGGTTTATTAATTTCTAAATCGACTATGTAATATCTTACAATAAATGCATTCACGAACAAGATAATACCTGCTACCAAAAATATATATTCTAAATTAAATTGGAAAGTAAATAGTGTACATAAAAGAGGACCGATCAGGTTACCAAGCAGTGTGAAGCTTGAGGCGATACCCATAATGCCGCTTTTTCTATCTTCCGTTATGTGTTTGTTTATGTATGAATAAAATACCGGTACTAATCCTCCTATGCAAAGACCTAACAATATTCGCAAAGGCAGTAATTCATATACGTTTAAAGCGAATGTATGAAATCCAAAAGCTATTGAAGCACCCACCATTGCAACGAAAAGGTTCTTTCTAAAACCTTTTGTGTCATTCCTTTTACCCCACCATGGAGCAGCAATAACATTGGCGATACCGGTAATACCAATAAGTGATCCGGTAATCGTAGATATGTAAGCCGTTTCAAGTTCGAATGATTCAATAAAAAGTGCAAAAGTTGGAAACGTCATTGCAATCGAAATCTGAATTACGGTGATCGAGATAAGGGCGAGTCTGATTTTTGAATTCGAGAATGAATATTTGTAGTTAGCAAAAACCGAATAAAATTTGCTGTCTTTAATTTTTGGTGGTTCTTTTACATTGAAGAAAATCAATATCCCGCTCATAAAGCACATAGAGGATGTTATAAAAAATACATTACTGTGCGAAGTCAGGTCAGCAAGGAAACCACCAATTAAGGGACCGATAATAAAACCAGCAGCAATTGAGGTTTGAAGTATTCCTATCGAGTGACCTGATTTTTCTTTTGGAGTACTTGTGGTAACGAGCGCCAATGAAGCAGCGATGAATCCGCTTACTCCTCCTTGAAACATTCTGAATATAAAAAGCTGATAGACATCCCCGGCAAGTCCTACTAAAAGTTGAGATATAGAAAGCCCCAATATTGCTCTAAGAACCATTGCTTTTTTTCCAAATCGATCCCCGAGAGCACCCCAGACAGGAGTAAGTATAAATGATAGAATGAATGGACCCGCAAAAACAATCCCACTCCATTTTTCCAGGTCGTTGGGATCCGTAACACCTAATTCGCGAATATAGAATGGAAGGAAAGGAACAACCATACTCATCCCAACCATTGCAAAGAACTGTGCAATCCAAATACTGTATAAATTTTTACGCCAAATCTCCATACGTGTTAACCTGATACAAAAATATTCGTTATTAATTTCAATCTAAAGTTATAAAGTCGTAAGGAATGTGTGAATGCTGTCAGAATTTAAATGTTATATTACACAGTAATCACTCAACAATATATATTCTTATCTGCGATTGCAAAAATTATTCAATAGTTTAATTCAGATATAAATTATATTTTCATAATTTTCAAATTTGTTTTTAATGCTGAGGTAACCTAAATTTTTTTATGCAAATTATTTTAAATCAGTTAAAAGAACTATCTTATAATCTTTATTGGTCATGGAATAACGATTTTTATTCGATTTTTGATGAAATAAATCATGATTATTGGAAATGGAGTAATAGAAATCCTGTGAAATTTCTTGATGCTATTAGTGATGAATATTTGTTTGATATTATCGAAAGAAAAAATTTACAGGAGAAAATTCATTCGCTTTATAGAGACTTCAAAACATATCTTAATGAAGAAACTTATTTTGAGAAAAATTATTATAAACCCACATCACCTTCCGTATGCTATTTCTCAACTGAATATGGTATTGCCAAATGCCTGAAATTTTATTCGGGTGGACTTGGAACTTTGTCGGGTGATCACCTAAAATCATCTTCAGATTTAGGAATACCTTTGATTGGAATCGGTTTGGCTTATACTTATGGATATTTCAGGCAGTTTATTGATAAAAATGATAGACAATCCGAGCTTTACGAGAAGAATAATTTTGATAAACTTCCAATGTATCTTGTTACCGATGATAATTTTAGACCTTTAAAAATCTCCATTAATCTACCGGGGAGAAAAGTATTTGCTCAAATTTGGGTAATTAATGTTGGAAGGGTTAGACTTTATCTTCTCGATACATTTGTTGATGAAAATAATGCAGATGATAAAAGGATAACAGACATTTTGTACGGTGGAGATATTGAAGAAAGAATATTGCAGGAGATTTTTTTGGGTATTGGCGGAATGCGGGTACTCGAAGCTTTGAAGTTCGATATAAAAGCGTTTCATATTAATGAAGGTCATTCTGCATTTCTATGCTTCGAACGAATTCAGAATTGTATGAAAAAAAATAATCTCTCTTTTAAAGAAGCTAAAGAGCGATGTTATTATTCTAATATATTCACTACTCATACACCGGTCCCTGCCGGTATTGATATTTTCCCGAGAGGATTAATGGATAAATATTTCAGGCGTTACGCGGAGGAGGAAATGAATATAAGTTTTGAAGAATTGTTTGACGAAGGAAATCTAACAAAAGGTCAACCGGATAATGACAAGTTCAACATGGCTTATCTTGCGATTAATAATTCGAATTTTGTTAATGCTGTAAGTAAATCACATGGGGAAATTGCCAGAAAAATGTGGGCATTACCAGAAACCAGAAGCCAGATTGATTCTATCACGAACGGAGTTCATATAAAAACATACCTCTCCCGGGCATCCGAGAAACTTTATAAAAAACATTTTGGAAAAGATTGGTTCAAAGAAGAAAACATCTGGGAGAAAGTCAGTAAACTACCGGATGAAGCTATTTGGGATATACGTAAACAAAACCGTCTGAACATGATTAAGTTTATAAGGGAAAAAATTTCAGATAAAATGAAACTCATTCATGAATCAGATGAAAAGCTATCCGAAGTAAAAGACATTCTGGATGAAAAAGTGTTAACAATTGGATTTGCCCGGAGGTTCGCTACGTATAAGAGAGGAACATTGCTGTTTAGAGATATTGAAAGATTAAAGAAAATCATTTTAAATGAAAATATGAGTGTACAGTTTGTCTTTTCTGGAAAAGCTCACCCTCAAGATGATGGTGGTAAGCATTTAATTTCCGAAATACTTTCATATTCTAAGCAGAATGAATTCAAAAATAAACTTGTATTTCTTGAGAATTATGATATAGCCGTTGCTAAAGAGCTTGTTTACGGGTGTGATGTTTGGCTGAACAGTCCTAGAAGACCTCTTGAAGCATCTGGTACGAGTGGGATGAAAATAGTTGCTAACGGTGGTTTAAATTTTAGTATTCTTGATGGTTGGTGGAATGAGGGGTATTCAGAGGAAAATGGATGGAAAATCGATAGTTCTCCTGATGAGAAAAGGATATCTTATGAAGAAGAAGATATTTATGAAGCAAATTCCTTGTATGATACTCTTGAGAATGAAATCCTGCCATCCTTCTACATAAGAGACGATAATGGAATACCGTTGAAGTGGATTCACAAGATAAAAACATCAATTAGAAATCTTGCGGAGTATTTCAATACAGAAAGAATGGTCAAAGAGTACAATGAAAAGTTTTATATGAAGGTTAAATAAGATATTGGATGTGTAAATTTATTACTGAAGTTACGCAAATGTTAATTTAGGCAAATTTAATTCTTTGATTAATAACAAAAATGTATTTATAAGGGAAATAAGTTTTTATTGCTTTTAAAAAAAATATTGATTTATTTTTACTGCAAAATAACAGAGGAAGTCTCCTTAACTATTCTTCGGTATGTTTTTTTAATAAGGTTCTTTGCCATAATATCTAATGAGCATTCCTCAGTCGTCGGGGAAGACGACTCAAACTTTGAGAATGCAACTTATAAATCGAGGAAGATTCCTCATTCATTGAGGGAAACGCCTCAATTGTTGAGAAGTACTCATCAGTCATTGAGGAATACGCCTTGAACTTTGAGAATATAACTTAAAAATCGAGGAAGACTCCTCAGTCATTGAAGAATACTCATCCGACGCAGTAGAATGCAACTTTTTCATTAAGATTTACGACTTAGCGGTCGAGGCAAACATCTCAATGATCGAGGAAGAGTAACCCCCCTTTTTTTGCATAAAAACAGCATATTTTAGATAAACTAATTAATGATTAAATTTTTAGAGTAGGTGACGAGCAAGTCGGACAATTCTCTGACCCGATAACAATAACGGTAACAAGACAGACATAATTTTTAGAAATTTGTATTTAACTGCGATTGCATAACTTCAGTTATTTATAAATAAGTTTTGACAATTCATTATAAGAGAATTGTATTAAATAAAATTATGATTAACGAAATTTATTTTCATTTTGTACTGTTAAAATAACTATAACATCATATATTCGTATATTATATATGTCTTTCATTTATATTCTTCTTACATTATCTTACAAATCAAAATCAAAATAATCATATAAATTAAATATTTTTAATGAAGAAAACTTTATCCAACCTTATCTTATTATTTTTTGTAATAGGCAATGTATTCTCTCAAGTTTCAGAGAATCCTGATTATAGTAATTTCCGTTCTGTTGTAACGCAACCCATGTCACAATATATAAGTCCTCTTGGAACGGATAGTGATCCGGTAACGATTGACGGATTTGATAATTTTTATCTGGGAGTCGATTTTGGTGAACCATACATTGCTACAAATCCAAGAGACCCGTTGAACAGTGTATGTGCTTTTAATATTAATAATTTCTATTATACAATAGATGGAAATAACTGGACAAAAATAGGTGTCCCTTTCCCGGGATTCGGTATTTTAGGTGATCCGGTTGTATGTTTTGATAGTCTTGGTATACTCTATTATGTACAGTTATATCAAAACGGTTCAACATACGGAGTCGCCGTTGCAAAATCTACAACTAAAGGTGCTACATGGTCGAATGCATACAATGTATATGCTACAACAGCGGGATTAGCAGATAAGGAATGGATAACTGCGGATCAAACGGGAGGTCCATTCAGTAATAACGTTTATGTAGCCTGGAGACAATTCGGAGCATCCGGAATGCGATTTACTCGAAGTACAAATGGTGGAGTATCATGGTCAACTCCATTATCAATGTTGGGTTCTCAAGGTGCTTATATTTCTGTAGGTCCAAATGGTTCTATTCAGGGTGGTAGTGTGTATTTTGCCCGTTCAAATTATAATTCGATAGTAATTAGCAGGTCAACTGATGGTGGTGCGACATTCTCTTCTGAGGTCGTTGCAGTAAATTCATTTACTGGTCCTGGAGTTATTTGTGCGGGAAGATATACAGTCAAAGGGTGTATAAGAACAGATAACTTTCCCAGGATGGCTGCTGATAATGGTTATACTTCAACAAGGGGAAATGTTTATATAGTTTATGCAGCGAATCCTCTTGGTCCGGATAACGCTGATATATTTTTAGTAAGATCAACTGACAACGGAACTACCTGGTCAACACCGGTAAGAGTCAATGATGATGCAACGACTACAGACCAATGGATGCCAACTATTTCAGTAGATAATAATGGAAAGATCTTCATTGCCTGGTATGATTCGAGAATCGATCCTGGTAATAATCTTTTAACACGATTATACGGTACAACATCTACAGACGGAGGGTTAACATTTACATCTAATAAAAATATATCGAATGTTTCTTTTAATCCAGACAACATGAAAGTTGGACAAGGAAGCGGACAGGCTTATTATATAGGAGATTATATTGGGATTTCTGCTATAGGAAATAGCTCCTATGCTGTTTGGATGGATGGTAGAAATAATAGTCTTGGCAGTTATGTTGGCTTTTATCCTGATTTTGCTATGACCGTAAATCCTCAAACAGTAAATATTAATAATAATGATAGTGCTTCTTTTATCGTGAAAGTTCCTGATACAAGAGGACCATATACCGAGCGAGTTAAATTTACTGTTACACTTGATACACTTCCTGCATCCGGTACTATTAATTTTTCATTTGCTAATGGACGTGATTCTATTTCGGCTTTTCCCGATTCTCTCGTATTAAAAGTAAATACTGTCGGTAGTGTTACTCCCGGACTTTATGTAGCAAAAGTTACAGGAAGAGGTGTTAATGGTACCCCAACTCACACTAGAAACATCGATCTGCTGGTTAATTCTTCCAGATTCACTGTCGGAACAAACAGGAATGGAATTGTAAGTTATAAAGTTAATGGTGTTACATACAACAATCAACAGCAGTTTGTATTTCAGAATAGTTCAGTTGTTACTGTGCAGGCAATAAGTCCTCAGTTATCGGGTTCATCGAATTATATTTATACACATTGGTCTGATAATGGTGATACTACACATAATGTAACAGTTACTGAAAACTTGGATCTCACGGCATTCTACAAGGTTCAGTATAAACTTGTAATGCTTTCTACACAGGGGAATACATTCGGCGGCAATGAGTTTTATGATTCAGCTGCTTCGTTTACATTTGGGGTGACAACACGAACTGTAACAATCGGAACAACAACTTATTATTTCCGTGGATGGACAGGCGCTGGAAACGGTGCATACACAAGTCCGGACAGTTCGGGTAATGATTCAGCAGTAACATGGTCGATGCATAATCCTATTGTTGAATCAGTAAGATGGTCAGTAATTTCCGGTATTTCTCAATTAGGTACGGAAATTCCGCAGGTTTATAATTTATATCAGAACTATCCTAATCCATTTAATCCTGCCACGAAAATAAAATACGATATTGTAGAAAGCAGTAACGTGAAAGTTGTAATATATGATAATATAGGAAAAGAAATTGAGAAATTAGTAAATCAAAAGCATAATCCCGGTAGATACGAAGTCGATTTTAATGCTGAACACTTACCAAGTGGGATTTATTATTATAGGATTACTGCAGGAGATTTTGTCGCTGTAAAGAAAATGATACTATTGAAATAAATTCATAATTTAGAATCTTATACTTTCGTTCTTTATATAATATTTAGAAATAAATTTCAAATCATTATTTATTAATTTACTAGAAAGGATTTCATGTCTATGAAGAAAATCTTATTCTTTTTGATACTTGGAATAGTATTCATTGCTTCTTCCTTAATATATTTAAATAAGGAAACAACAGCACAATTAAGTGATGATCCAAACCTGGATCAACTTCCAAGAGAGTATATGAATATGACTCCGGGTAATAATCAAACCTATTTAGGCGATAATGCACAAACTGATGAATTTGGTTTTGATAACTTTTTCCTGGGAGTAGATTTTGCAGAAGGTCACATATCAGAGAATCCAAGAAATCCATTGCAGTATTTCTGTGCCTTTAACACTAACGGAACGCATTACACACTTAACGGTATAGATTGGTATGTTAACAATCCGAATTTTGGGGCATCTATGAGAGGTGATCCCGTTACTGCTTATGATAGTTTAGGTAATTTATATTACGAAAATATGTATGGAAGTCCTAGCATTCAGGGTACCAGGATTATCAAATCTACAAATAATAGTGTAACATGGCAAACTGCTGTGAATGGAAACATAGGGAACGATAAAAACTGGATAGCTGCTGATCAAACCGGAGGTCCTTATGCAAATTATGTTTATTCCGTGATGACTACTGGATTTGTCGTACGCAGCACGAATAATGGAGCATCTTTTCAAAATGTAGCTTACATTTATAACAATCTACCGGGAATGATGGTTGCCGTAGGTCCTAAAATAGTAGGAGGAAATATATCGGGTGGCTGCGTTTATGTTGTTACAAATACCGGAAATTCGGTTTCCCCGACATATACATTTTATAGATCAACAGATGGTGGAGTTTCCTTTCCGTCAATGTCTACTCAGTACTGGGTAAATTACGTTGGAACTATTGTTAACAACAGGCATTCCATTGAAAACATGAGAACAAGACCTTATCCTTTTATTACGGCTGATAATAGTTTTGGATCTTACAGAGGGAGGCTTTATTGTGTTTATGCAAAAAATACTCCTGATCAAAACGGAGCCAAACCGGATATTTTCTGCAGGTATTCGACTGATGAAGGTGCAAGCTGGTCTTCTGAAGTAACAGTCAATGATGACCCTGGCTCAACAGCGAACCATCAATGGCAACCTGCTGTATGGTGCGATAAAGAAACTGGCAGATTGTATGTACAATGGATGGATACTAGAGATATCCATACAAGTGACAGCGCCTATATATATGCAGCATATTCTGATAATGGAGGGATTAGTTTTTCAACAAATAAGCGAATATCAACACAGAAGATGAAAATTGATTGCGGTGGTTGCGGTGGAGGAGGTACTCCGAAATATTTAGGAGATTATAACGGTATTATTTCAAATAAGAAATCTTCGATGCTTGTATGGGCTGATTTCAGGCAGAACTCATTCGGGAGTTACGTTGCTTATTTCCCGGATTTTGCTATGAATATCAATCCTGCTTTAACAAACGTTAATAACGGCGGAAGTGCTTATGTATCAGTTAGAGTTCCCGGTGTGAAATCATTCACAGACAGGGTTAAATTCACAGCTACTGTCGATACGGTTCCTGCATCAGGCTCGTTAAATTTCTCTTTCGTAAATGGAGTTGATACGATCAATTCATTCCCGGATTCTGTAACATTAAAAATTGATGCAGTAGGTAGTGTAACTCCGGGTGAATATTTAGTTGATATTGTTGGAAGAGGCTCAAACGGAACGCCTGCTCATAAAAGAACGCTTCAATTGTTAGTCAACTCTTCACAATTAGTTGTTCAAACAAACAGAGGTGAAATAGTCAGCTATAAAGTTAATGGAGTTACATACAGTGGTAGAAAAGAATTTGTATTAACAAATAGTTCAGTTGTTACTGTGCAAGCAATAAGTCCTCAGTTATCAGGTTCATCGAATTATATTTATACTCATTGGTCTGATAACGGTGATACTACACATAATATAACGATTACTGAAAATTTAGATCTTACTGCATTCTACAAGGTACAGTATAAACTCGTAATGCTTTCTACACAAGGACATACATTTGGCGGAAATGAATTTTATGATTCTGCTAGTTCATTTACATTTGGTGTTACTTCCAAGACCGTTGTTAGTGGAACAACGACTTATTATTTCCGGGGTTGGACGGGAGCAGGTAATGGAGCATATACAAGCCCCGATAGTTCAGGAAATGATTCTGCTGTAACGTGGGCAATGCATAACCCGATTGTTGAATCGGTCAGGTGGTCGACTACTTCTGGAATATCGCAATTAGGAACTGAAATACCTCAAGTATATAATCTCTATCAGAATTATCCGAATCCGTTTAATCCTGCGACGAAGATTAGGTATGATATTGTTGAAAGTGGCAATGTACAGGTTGTAATCTACGATAACTTAGGTAAGGAAATAGAGAAAGTAGTAAATCAGCAGCATAAACCAGGAAAATATGAAGTAGATTTCAATGCTGCGTACTTACCAAGCGGTATATATTATTATAGAATTACTGCGGGTGATTTTGTTTCTGTAAAGAAAATGATGTTGATAAAGTAAATTTTAGAAAATAATTATTATTTTTAAAGCGGGTTGAAAGACCCGCTTTTTTTATTAATAAAATTCATAATTTCTTAGAAACTTCATTTTCTATCTCCTCTATCTTTTCTAACAACCACTCTTTAAAAATTATCTGGTCTTCATCTTTTAATTTATGTTTTTGAAAGCTTATATCAATTTTTGTATTGCCCGTTTTATACTTTACCATCTTTTCGAGGTATGTAAGAAAGTTCCGGTGTCGGTTTTTTCTATCTTCGGAAAGAATCTCATTCTTACCAAGCATTTTCCTGTATGCATCTATTTCGCTAAATATTTGCTCTGAATAATCCAGTTCATAATAATTCTTCAATCTTAAATTCTTCTTATCGAAGGGATAATTAAAATTATCGGGTGAAACCTCGTTTAGATAGTCCAACGACTTTCCATAATTTTTCTGCTCATGAAATAGATAGGCAATACTAAAGTTAGACATATTTTCTATATCTTTTGGGTCCAGCTTTTTACTGTATTTCATAACGAAGTTTAATGACCACTGAATGTTTCTAATCCTTATACTTAGGAATAATATATTTCTGAATAAATCATTTGGAAGGTATTTAACTTTATCTGTTATATAATATTCATTATTAATTATCATTTCATACAGATTCATAAGTTCAGTTTCAAATTCAATCCTTTTAAAGGTAGACTTGTTCTTAAGAGAACAATAATTAACAAGATTGGTAAAGTGTTCCGTAATTTCATCAGGACTTATCTTATTAATGTGCTCTAATAAAAGAGATTTATATTCAGAATAGTATTCCTCGTTATCGAAGTTCGAAAATGCTTTGTACATAGAATAATAAATTTCCATAATAAATAAACTTTTATCATCATCAGGGAAATTTTTAATAATATCATCTAGGTTCATATTCTCAATGAAATTATAGAGTAAGAGTTTATCAAATTCTACGTTGAACTTATTCCCAATAAAATACAACTCCACATATTCATTTAATATTTCTGATATAAAGTATATTATAAAATACTTTCCGCTCTCGTACATTTCTTTAATTTCTTTATCAGCCTTAAATTTCTTAAGGACCTTCGAGTTCAGAATATTAAAATTAAATTTATTAGCCTCTAACAAATGCAGTTTGTATAAGTATTCTGTGCTTATATTATCAGCTTTCATTAGTTCGGACTCTATTCTTTTTTCATTTTTCTCGAAAAGTTTCTCCTGGTTCCTATAAGATAACTCTTTCAAAAGATAATCATCCTGTATATGTTTCATTTTGTTAAATCTCTCCAAAATTATAAACCTTAATACTAATTGCAGAAGTTCATGCAATATTTTACGCATTGCTGAGTCTTTATATGAACCTGAAGGATTTATCGTCCTCCCGAGATTTTCCTTTGTAAGATCACTACTATCAAATGAAGGATAATGTTTAATTATTTCATTAAATATTTTCTTAAGTTTCCTGCCTTGATTAAAATAAGGAGACCTAACAAATAAAGACAATCTATCTTTTTCTTTTTTTGTCAGTGTTATTAACAAGTCGAATATAGAATGTTTAAACATATTTTTTTTTTGAAATTAAAAAAGTAACATTTTTTCATGCCTGATTTTTCATTGAAATGAAATTTAACTAATTTTTTGTTGATTTCCATAAGTACCTCTCTTTTACTTTATTAATCCAATGGTAACAAACGGCAAAAAAATTCTTTGTTTTGGAAATTTTTATTCATTAATATTACTCAAAATTAAATTTTAGGAGGAAAGGAATGAAGGCAATAATCAGGTTCTTTTCAATAAAAGTTACGGTAGCAATATTAAATGTAGTATTGCTCTTAGCAATAATAGCGGTATACGATAATTCTTTACCGCTAAACAAAAAAAATCATACAGAGTTTTTAGATGAAGATTGTTACACATACGAAAGAGTTTATATTAGCGGAGAATGGTGGATTTATGTTTATAATTGTGACGGAATTCTGGTTAAAACTTATATCGATAATTAAGATTAAGCATAAGCTTTGATTAAACATTGTAACGGTTACTGTCAGCGGAAAGAATAAAAGACTCTCGGAGTTCCGAAAGACACTCTCGGAGTTCCGAAAGACACTCTCGGAGTCCCGAAAGATACTCTCGGAGTTCCGAAAGACACTCTCGGAGTCCCGAAAGACACTCACGGAGTCCCGAAAGACACTCACGGAGTCCCGAAAGACACTTACGGAGTCCCGAAAGACACTGACGGATAAAGTAAACATCAAAAATAGATTAAAAATAAGCATTTTTATAAATTAAACTATAATAGACTATGGCAACAGAAAATGATTACATCCCACAAAAGCAAGCAGTTTTCTTTAACTGGCAGGACAACCATATAAATGTCTTAGTTGCTGAAAGTGTCGGATGGGGCATTCCACCGGCAGAGTTGACTGATTTGCAAGGTCTACAAACCATTTACGTAGACACTTATCATGTAGGCAGTAAAGAACAGAAGCTCACACGCACTGCCGGTCAGGCACAGGCATTCAGGACTGCAGAGAAGAATTACAAAGCGGGAATACGAAAATTTAATTCAAAATGGATTTCAAAAAATGATTCAGTAACCGATGCTCAAAAGGTAGATTTGGGCGTAACCGTATACGATACAGTCCCGACTCGTATCAATGCGGTGGATTTTGCACCACAGCTTGCGGTTGACGAAATATCGGTTGGAATGCATAAGCTTCGTTTCAGCAATCCGGAAGACCCTCATAGCCGGAAAATGCCCAGGGGTCAAAAAATAATTCTTCGTACGGCAATTGCTGCAGCCGACATACCCGAAAGCGAAATCCCATGGAGTGGAAGTGAAACAGTGACAAGATTCCTTCACGATGTTAACTACACTGTGGACGACAAAGGCAAGACGGCTTACTACAGAGCTTGTTATGAATCCAACCGCGGCGAACGCGGCCCCTGGAGCGACATCATAGATGCTATCGTGGCATAGGAAAGTTAGAGACTGAAACCAAAGTGCTAATGTTTTAGCATTGGTACTGGATAAAATCTCGACGCAGGGCAGGCATGAAACTTGAAGGTGACGATGCTGTAATAGTGTAGAGATTATATAAATTTTCAGAAAGTATAATTATAATAAATATATTTCTTAAATTTGAACGGAGGTATTAGTATGATATAAACATTAAGAAAAATATCAAAGCACTATTATTATAAGTCATGACTAAGATATGTTTGAAAATAGGTTTAATAATTTATTGATTAAGTATTTATTCTTAAATATATTTTTATTAAAATTAAAAGTTAGTATTAAGGAGTATCAAAATGAAAAAGATATTTTTAATTTTAGCCATTCTTAATTTTTTTCTTTACATTCAAAATTCCAATTCACAAATATATCAAACATGGGCAAAAAGATATGCAGGTAATGGTAATGATTTTGTATATACTTTAAAAATGAATAATTCAGGAGACCCTATAGT
Organism: Ignavibacteria bacterium; assembly: GCA_016783945.1. Classification (GTDB taxonomy): domain Bacteria; phylum Bacteroidota; class Ignavibacteria; order Tepidaquicellales; family Tepidaquicellaceae; genus BS750m-G4. The sequence goes on along the minus strand of JADHVP010000012.1, from coordinate 6,586 downwards.
TTCTGGCAATAGTTATTTGTCTGGATGGGAAAGTCCTGTAGTTCAATATAACAGACGCTGTGGTGAAACACTTTGGATAGATATTATTCAAAATAATGGAGGAGAAATAAAAGATATAATATTTGATAATACTAATAATTCATATGTTACAGGTTCAATTTATTTCAACTGGATTATTCGAAATAATTTATTAAATGCAAAATATAACCAGGCAGGAACAAGAATTTGGATGTACAATTACGGAGGAAATTATGACCAAAGAGGACAGGTAATAAAACTTGATGCTTCAGGATACATTTATACGGGAGGTTATGAAGATAATAATGGATATCAAAAGTATGCATATGCTGTTAGAAAGTTTAATAATAATGGTAATTGGATATGGACTAGTTATTACAATAATGGTATTAGCTCATATGATCACGTACTAGAAGATATGATTTTGGATCCTAATGGATTTATATATGTAACAGGAGGTAGCCAGGGAATTGGCACTGATTATGATATAGCTACTCTGAAATATGATTTAAATGGAAATCAATTGTGGGTTAATAGATATAGCGGATTTGGAGCTCATTCGGATGCTGGATTTGCAATTGCTCAAGATGGTCAGGGTAATGTTTACGTCTGTGGGGCATCAACAGAGCAAGAAATTCCAACAGAAGATGAGTCACAAATCACATTTATAGTTATGAAATACAATCAATCAACAGGATATAGAGTCTGGTCAAGATATTTTTATGGAAATGGTTACCCAAGAAATGCTAAGGCAAAATCAATAGTAATTGATGGGGATGATAATATTATCTGTACAGGATATGCGAATATGAGGAATACAGGTTATGATTACATTATCATAAAATATGATCCTCAAGGAAATTTAATATGGCAAAGACAATACGATTATAATAATACTAGTGAAGTTGGAGAAAAGGTAGCATTAGATGAAAATAACAATGTATATGTAACAGGAAGGAGTATGTCAATCCCGGGTGAAGATTATTCTAAATATGATTATGCAACATTAAAATATTCCAGTGAGGGAAATCTTGAATGGTCAAAAAGATATAATGGACCAGCAAATAATCGAGACGAAGCAGAATATATTACTGTTTATGGTAACAATGATATATGTGTGTCTGGTAAAAGTAAAAATCAAGCAGGAGATTATGATTTTCTAACTTTAAGATATTTTGATGGATGGAATGATTGTAATGAAGATAATCCACCGAGTGGAATTAATATCAATAATATATGTTTTATTGACAGCAATAAAATGTCTGCTGTAGATAATAATGGTTCGATTTTAAAAAGCAATGACCACGGATTAAGCTGGTATGAAGTGATTAACATAGGACCATATAGTATGAATGCTGTAAAATTTTTTAATAATAATTTAGGAATTGCTGCAGGAAATTCCGGGAAGATTTTTATATCCACTAATGCAGGATCGAATTGGTTTGTTAAAACATCTAATATATATAATAATCTGCATGATGTATGTTTTACTCCTAATGGAAATGTATTTATTTGTGGTGAAAAAGGATTAGTTATAAGAGCATCTAATTATCCGGGCTTATTTAGTTATAAAAACCTTGACACTAACATTACAATTAAATCAATAAATTTTATAGATAATAATATTGGATTTGCAACAGGAAGCTCAGGCAGTCTTTTTAAAACAACCAACAATGGAAATAATTGGTCAAGAATTCAAACAAATTCTAATAGCAATTTTAACAAAATTGCTAATACAAACAAAGATATTTTGTTTTTAATTGGTGACAGAGGTGTATGTTTAAAAAGCAAAAACGGGGGAAATTCTTGGCAAGTACTAAATATTGGTGTACAGGTAGACCTTAATGATATATTTCTTAAAGATTCATCGAATGCGTATATAACAGGTAGTAATGGAACCATTTTGTATTCTTCTAATATTGGTTATAGCTGGTCAAAACAGAAAACAGGATCTCTGGAAAACCTTCGTTCGATTAAATTTAATGATAACGATATAGGCATAGCAGCTGGTGATAACAGTACTTTTCTTAAATCCAGTTTGGGAGAATCAACCGATTATCGTCCCGGTGAAGGACCAATAGTCTCCTCAAATCCTATTAATAAACAGGAGAATAATCAAACATATTTGAACAATAATTATCCTAATCCATTCAATCCTGTTACAAATATATCGTATTTTCTTTCAGAACCCTCAAGAGTTGAAATTAAAATTTACGATATAAGAGGTAGACTCATAAGTGTATTGGAAAATAAATTGAAATTAAGTGGTACACATAAAGTAATCTTTGATGCAAATGGTTTAGCAAGCGGGGTATATTTTTACCAGATGAATGTTTTCGATCGCTATGGAATTTCCTTAAGTTTTTCTAAAACAAAGAGAATGTTATTTATTAAATAAATAATTTACAATTCATATATAAATTAGGATTCAGTAAAGTAATAATAAAATGAACGCATTAAAATATTTTATTCTTCTATTATTATTGTTTCCATTGACAGGCAAAAGTCAATGGCAGCTTGTTAGCATCGGGAATAACGAAAATTTATATAGCATTTATTTCACAAGTTATAATACCGGATATATTGGAGGATTCCAAGGAAGAATATTCAAGACAACCAATGCAGGACAAAACTGGCAGTTGTTATATAATAATCAAAGCTTATCAGGAATTATAGATGTTGAATTCGTTAATGAATCAACCGGATTCGCAGCTTCCTTTGGCAGCTATATATTAAAAACCACAAACGCTGGCGAAAATTGGCAGAGCCAAAATCTTACTTTTGGAAGTACTTTTTTGACTTCAATAAACTTTATAAACCATAACACGGGATTTCTCTCGAGCTGGTCAACAATGTTGATAAAAACTACAGATTGTGGTAATACATGGAGCATCAACAGTAGTCATTATGCTGACTTGGAATGTGTACAATTTCTTAATGAAATGACTGGTTATGTCGGCGGTAGGATGTGGGGCTCACCATCTCAAGGATATCTGGCAAAGACAACAAACGGGGGAAATAACTGGTATAGATGGATTTTTTTACCCGCTTCGGGCTTTAATTCTATGTCATTTATAAATGCACAAACAGGTTTTGTTTGTTCAGACTTTGGTACTCTATTCAAGACAACAAACGGAGGATATAACAACGGTTGGAACATTGTTTATTTAGGTGCTGATAATGTACAAGCAATTGATAGTATTTTTGTTTATACCAGTGGAGGAAGCGGACATATCAGAAAATCGACAGATGGAGGTATAAACTGGGTTACAATGATTACTCCAACAACAGAAAATATAAATGACCTTCATTTTTTAAACAAAGACAGCGGGTATGCATGTGGAGCAAATGGTGTTGTAATTAGGATAAATAACGCCTCAACAATAGGTATAAAAACAATTAATAATGAAATACCCTTATCTGTAAAACTGTTCCAGAATTATCCAAATCCATTCAACCCAAATACAAGTATTAAGTTTGACATACCTAAGTCCTCATATGTGAAATTGATTGTATATGATATTCTTGGAAAAGAAATTGCTACGCTTGTAAATGAAAAACTTGGTGCGGGGAGTTATGAAACTAACTGGGATGGTAGTAATTATCCGAGTGGTGTGTATTTCTACAGACTTCAAGCGGGTGACTTTGTTGATGTAAAGAAAATGGTAATTCTTAAATAATATTTCCTGGGACATAACCAAAATTTTTCCCTGCTCAAAAATATTTGAGCAGGGATTTTTTTTCTATATATAGTAAGTGGTGCAAAGATGAGATCAGGTTTTTACTTTACTTTCCTAACGAAGGTCGTGAAAGTTTAATTCCTTCGATTGTAAAACCCAAGGATTATTCCAAGTACTACTGACCAAACTGCAGCTAATCCTATTTGGTATGGCTTTGGTAAAATGAATGTGATCGTATGTGCAGGAATCCAGAACCAGATCAAAGAAAGGAATCCTTTATCGAGATTAGCCCAATTCTTTTCCCTGTGAACGGCATTATCTAACAATCTATGAAGTATTACCAGAAACGGACCGAATTCTAAGTTCATCGAAACAGATATAGCGAATGCTCTTCCGAGCACATTCAATTCCGGTAACAACTTGTACGAGATAAGAGAATCGACAAAACCATGAAATCCAACAAAGGCATATTTAATACATACTGCTAAAATCGCCCACTCGATCATTTTTAACAGTAATGTTTGAAAATTATAAGGGGCAAACATTTTTTTCTTTAATATCCACTTTGAGATAATGTCTCCGAAAGTTCCGAGTACAGAAAATTGTATTATAGCCGTGCTAATAGGATAGGATTTAACGAGATCAACGTACCAGGTCATTTTAGTATTTTAATGAAAATATAAAAATGAAAGTAAAAGTAATCAAGAATAATTTAAACTTAAAAATTATTGATTGCAGTTAATTATTGTTGCTTAGATGTATTCACCTTTGTTGAGAAAAAGTTATACTACTTTGTTACAAATATTAAATTGAATAAGATTCAGTGATTGATTAATTTACGCTTCGAGGAAACGAAAAGGAAACCGACAGAATAAAAAAATCTCTTGGAAAACTTGAAAAGACATTGAAGATAGAAGTCGATGAAGAAGCATTCAAAAGAGTTTATGATAACGTATCACACCCTATCGAAATAAGAGACAAGAATCAAAAAATAGCTGTGAAGGTTGTCTCTCAATTTGGTGAAGAGAGTATGAAGGTTGTGGAAGTGAAGTAATTTGTTACTGTTTATTATAATTCTGAACATTTATATTTGAACAGTTGTTATATTAGAATTATAGAATTTTCATAGAAATTTATTGTTCTCTGTCACTCTTTCTGTAGAAGTAATATCCTCCATAACTTTTTACAGTTTTACCTTTATCCCGTATAACAATGCGGTTTTTTCATAAACCATGTTAAGTATTGGGATTACTGTTAACGTGGGGACGTTATCAAGATATGTTTGAAGGGGTAGGTAGAGTGAATAAAAAATTTGAACTTTGTTCTAAAAATAAATTTATAATTATTAATTTAAAATAGACAATATGGAAAATATCAAAGTTGGAATAATAGGCTATGGAGCCTGCATCCCAAGGTATAGAATTAAAGTCGAGGAAATTGCAAAGGTATGGGGAGCAGATGCGGCAAGTTATAAGAAAGGATTGGAAGTTGAAGAAAAATCGGTTCCCGGTCCTGATCAGGACACGATATCGATGAGTGTAGAAGCTACGAGAAGTGCTTTAAAACGTGCCGGGATCGACCCGAAAGAGATCGGAGCAATATATATTGGTTCCGAGAGTCATCCTTACGCAGTGAAACCATCAGGAACAGTTGTTGCAGAAGCAATTGCAGCCACTCCGGATATTCATTGTGCAGATTACGAGTTTGCTTGTAAAGCCGGTTCAGAAGCAATGTATGTTGCAATGAATCTTGTAAAAGCCGGAGAGATGAGATATGCGATAGGTATTGGAGGTGATACATCTCAGGGAGCACCCGGGGATGCCCTCGAATACACAGCATCAGCGGGTTCCGCATCATTTATATTCGGAAAAGAGAATATACTTGCTGTCTGTGAACATACACACTCATTCATGACTGATACCCCTGATTTCTGGCGGAGAGAATACATGCATTATCCAAGACACGGTGGAAGGTTTACCGGTGAACCCGCATATTTCAAACACACCATAGGATGCAGCGAGAGGCTTTTAGAAAAATCAGGTATGAAACCATCGGATTTTCAGTATGCAGTTTTTCACCAGCCAAATGGTAAGTTTCCTAAGCGTGTGGCTAAAATGCTGGGATTCACTTTTGATCAGATCAAGCAGGGCTGGTTAGTACCACATCTTGGTAATACTTATTCGGGTGCATCACCAATTGGTTTAACAGCAATTTTAGACATTGCGAAACCCGGGGATAATATTTTCATGGTTTCGTACGGGTCAGGGTCGGGAAGTGACGGATTTATTTTTAAAGTCACAGATAAATTACCGGCAGTCCAAAATGTTGCACAGCATACGCGTGATCAATTAGATAATAATCAGATATATCTTGATTACGGTACGTATACTAAATTCAGACAGAAAATATTAATGGCTGAATAAAGTGCGAAGCCGTTTTATTGATTTAAGCTTTTAGATTTTAACTTTTAAAATAAAAAATTTAAATAAACTAAAAAAATTTTAATATGAGAGATGTAGCAATTATAGGTGTAGGCTTAATGAAGTGGGGTGAGTTGTGGAAAAAATCATTAAGAGATATTTTTGTTGAAGCTGCACTTAATGCAATAGATGATGCCAAAATAGACAAGATAGATTCTATGTATATTGGATGTATGTCAGGAGGATTATTTGTTGGTCAGGAACATTTAGGTTCGATGCTGGCTGATTATCTCGGTCAAAAGAATATCCCTGCAACAAGGGTTGAATCCGCATGTGCTTCCGGAGGACTTGCTGTTAAAACTGCTTTTCTTGAAGTCGCTTCAGGGATGAGCAACATAGTTCTTGCAGGTGGTGTAGAAAAGATGACAGATGTTGATGGTGGTGGTGCTACTGCTGCATTAGCAACTG